>DASVPJ010000042.1:0-202356 GCA_036382875.1 Mycobacteriales bacterium | reverse complement strand
CCCCCGCGACCGTGGCCGCGGTCATCCGTAGTGGACGCTGACGCGGCCGACCGAGACCGGCACGTGCTCGGCCGTCCCGGCGCCGTCCGACCCGGACGGGCGGAACGTCACGCGCACGGTGTCCGGGTCCCACTCGCCGCGCGACTGGAGCCGGCGGACGAGCCGGGTGATGTCGAACGCCACCTGGTACGGGTGCGGGTGCTCGTCGCTGTCCGGCTGCGCGGCCTGCTCGATGCCGAACAGCGCCATCGTCCCCGCGTAGTACTCGCGCGCCTCGTCGCGCGAGAGGCCCTCGTCGGGGAGGTTGACGTAGACGTGGTACGGCCGGCCCGGGTTGCGCTCGGCGGTGATGTCGTCGAGCGCGAGGAGCACCTGCCGCGGGGCGCCGCCCTCGCCCGGCGCCGCCGCGAGCAGCGTGTCGCGTGTACGGGCGTCGACCGGGACCGAGGCCGCGGCTGGCGCGCCCGTCAGCACGACCGGCTCCGACGTGCCGCCGACGATCTCGGCGCGCGCGCCCGCGCCCGAGGACGTGAGCGGGCCGGGTCCAGGGGGCACGTCCGCCGCCGCCTCCGCGAGCGTCTCCAGGCGGTCGTAGGTGTAGCCGAGCGCGGTCGTGTCCTCGACCTCCAGCGGCGTCATCGTCACCTCGGTCCTGTCCGGCCTGAACAGCGTGAACGGCTGCCCCGTCCAGCCGGTGTCCGTCGTGTCGGCGCGACCGCCGCCCAGCGCGATCCACGACGCCCACAGCCTGTCGATGTTCGCGTGGTGCAGCCAGAAGATCGGGTCCTCGGCGGCCGTGTTCGGGTCGGCCATCAGGCCGCTGTCGCCGCCGACCGCGTCGTGCACGACGTTGTGCGGCTGCTGCTCCAGGATGCCGAACCCGCGGTTGAAGTGGATCGGCGCGGTGACGACCTGACCGGCGAAGCCGGTGATCGGCAACGACGTCGGCTCGAACGGGATCGTGCTCAGCGCCTGCTCGCACGAGGTCGTCTCGGGCTCCAGCGCGTCGCCGGCGTTGATGTCCTGGCCGGGCGCGGTGTTGCGCAACGGCGTGTAGAGCGCGCTCGACGGGTCCCGGAACGGCTCCGGGATCGTGTCGGACGGCGACGGCGCCGTGTAGTCCCAGTACGGCAGCGCCCAGTCGGGCGGGCCGCCCGCGGCGACGATGGCGTCGCGCACGATCTCCTCGAACCACAGCACGTACATCCGGTGCCAGGCGATGAAGTACCACGTGCCGTGCTGGCACTGCTTCCACAGCGGCAGCGTCACCAGGCTCTGCTTGCCGTGGATCGCCGCCTGGTACATCCAGCTCGTCGGGTCGGTGTCCGGGTTGCGCGTCTTCATGGCCGCGACCCCGACCTCGTACCAGTGGAGCAGCTCCGCTCCGTTCGGTCCCCAGGCGTCCTGGCGCACGTACGTAGAGCCGTTCATGGTGGAACCCCCGTTTCACCCCGTGAGACGGGCCGCGGACACGACCCGTCCCACCGACCCTTCCACCGCGCGCCGGAGGAAGTCCAGGAGCCGCCCTACCTGATCGTGTCGAGCAGCGCCAGCGTCGTCTCCAGCACCATGTCGCCGATGCAGCGGTCGACGGCGTACGAGTCCTCGTAGTTCACGAACACCATGCCGCCGGCGAAGAAGCCGGGGCCCTGCTGCCCGACCGGGTGGATCTCGAACGACTGCGGCATGTAGCCGAGCGCGTCGTTCGTCTGGCCGAGCGGCATCGTGACGCGGCCGGGGTTCTTCTCCTTGATGGTGTTCGTGACGTTGGAGAACACCTCGCCCGGCGCGGTCGTGAGGATCACGTCGTCGCCGATCCGCGCGGCGGTCACCGGCAGCTCGAGACTGCGCGGACGCGGAGACGCACGGCGCGGTGTCGGGGTTCTTGCCGGTCCGCACCGACGCCGGCGAGGGGTCGAACTGCCGGTCGAAGAAGCCGGGCGTGCAGGTCGAGCGGGACGTTGGTGACCGGCTGGTGCCACGTCGTCTGGGCGAGCACCAGGTCGGTCGAGTCGACGAGCCGGCCCGCGCCGATCGCCGGGAGGAGGTCGGCGAGGCGACCGCCCATCGCGGTCCCGCCGGAGGCGGAGATGTTGCCGAGGCCGGTCATGAAGTGCAGGCCGACGCCGCCGAAGCGGGTCTCCAGCCGCTTCTCGAACACGCCCACCCAGTCGGCGTGCGCGACGCCGCCGTTGGTGCCCTTGGTCGTCGGGTGCGCGGCGAACGCGCCCACGGTCGCGATCACGTCGGGGGCGTCCTTCTTCTTGGCGTCCTCGTCCACCGCCACCGCGCGCAGCCAGGTGAGCTGCTGCTCCTCGGCCGAGCGGTAGGTGTCGCGGCGCTCGCTGTTGTTCGCGCGCGCGTCCTCCTCGCCGGTCTCCAGCACGGCGGGGCGCATCGACAGCACGGCCGACTTCGCGGTCGCCTTGATCGTGTCGGCGACCTGCTTCATGTACCAGTCCGGGACGAAGCCCCAGCCGCCGATGAAGTCGGGCGAGGCGTGCGAGTGCGTGGCGTGCAGCACGTGCGACTTCGCGGTGACGTTGCGGGCGGCGAGCTCGGGGTCGGCGGCGAGCGCGGCGGCGATCTGCTTGGCGCCGCAGTCGTCGCACTTGTTCGCGTAGTCCCAGAGCCAGCCCTCGCCGTCGACGACGCTCAGCACGAGCGTGTCGGCGCCGTCGGAGAACGCCACCGAGCGGACCCAGAGGCCGTACTCCGCGTCGAACGACGACACCGGGTTGACCGGGCCGATCGAGAAGCCGCCCTGGTAGATGCAGGACGGGTTCTCGGGCCACGGCGAGCCGGCGGACGCGAGGTGGTCGAGCTCGGTCTGCGTCTGGGACAGCAGCCGCTGGATCTCCTCGGGCGCGAGCTTGGTGCACTGCGCGCGGTCGGTCTCCCAGCGGGCGTTCGGGAAGCCCTTGGCCTTCATCAGGTCCGGCCGCGGCGCGATCGAGGACTTCGCGGCGCCGGCCAGGATCTGGCCGCCGCCCAGCGGCGGGAGCGACGCGGCGGTCGCGACGCTCAGCGCGTTCGGCGCGGTCGCGGTGCCGGCGGCCACGCCGCCGGGCACGGCCACGGGCACGGCCGGGACGCTCGGCGTGGGCACCGGGCCGAGTCCGGCACCGGCCCAGGCGGCGGCGACCGCGAGGGCGCCGGTGACGCCGGCGACGAACGTGGAGCGGAGGACGGAGCGCATACGGGGGGCTTCCTTCGTTCAGTGGGCGCAGGAGCAGGGGGCAGGGGCAGGGGGAGAGGGGAGCGCCGCGAACCCGCTCCCGTCATAGGTCAACGGCGTACCGCGCGTGGGCTCGCGCCGCGCGTGCGCGGGGGCGCGGCCGACGGCGTACACGCACGACGTCAGCGCGGTGAGCGCGTTCCGCTCCTCGAGGAGCAGCTCGGCGCGCAGCCAGCCTCCTTCAGGGAGAACGACCGGCACCTCGACCCGTGACGCGGTGACCCGCGACACGTGCACGACGTCGGTGCCGCCGGAGACGAGCCGCAACGTCATCCCGGCCGCGTTGCGCGTGGACACGACGGCGAGGAGCGGACCGTCGCCGTGCACGGCGCCGCCGAGCGTGGCGGCGCGGCCGCTCCAGTCCTCCACCACGTCCATCGTGAGGAACGGCCCCGCGAGGCCCGGCGGCTGCCACGAGACCGAGGTGCGCCCCGCCTGGACGCCGGCGATGACGCCCGCGGCGTCGCGCGAGGGCGCCAGCACCCACGTCGTCGGCTGGCCGACGCCCGCGGTCGGGTCGAGGACCTTCCAGTGGTTGTCGCTCCCGCCGACGGCCGGCCCGCGGAACGTCCGCTCCCACCAGCGCACCGCGAGGTGGTTGTCCGGCTCGTAGAACGGCGTCACCTCGTGCCGGGTGAGCCACATGGAGTTCCACACCTCGACCGCGTCGAAGCGGCTCGTCTCGGCGAGCGCCTGGTCCCAGGCGAGCGCGTCGCCGTCGTTCTCGTTGCCGTAGAACGGGTGGTTGACGACCGCCATGCCGCCGCGCGCGTGGATCTCGTCCAGCCACGCGCCGGTGCCCGCGTCCGCCGGGATCACGCCGGGCAGCAGGTCCACCGAAGGGACGAACACGCCCGCGTGGTCGGAGCCGGGCAGCGAGTGCTCGTAGCCGGGCACGAGCGCGAGCGAGCGGGAGGCGTAGTCCGGGGCGTGGATCGACTCGACCCGGTTGTGGTCGGTGATCGCCAGGAAGTCGAGCCCGCGCAGCTCGGCGAGCGCGATCTGCTCGCCCGGCGTGTGGCCGTGCGTGTAGAGCTCCTCGGGCCCGGTGTTGTCGTCGTCCGGGCCGGACCACACGTCGTGGCTGTAGACGCTGTGGCAGTGCAGGTCGCCGGCCAGCCAGGTGCCGCCGCCGGGGCCGGGACCGGCGACGGCGCGGGCGAGGGCCGGCCGGGCGACCGCGGTGGCGGCCGCGGCGAGCAGGAACCGGCGGCGCGAGAGGGGCATCCCTCCGGACTTCGCGACCGGGCGCCGGGGTCCTGCGCCGGGTCCGGCGCCGCGTCAGCCGAGGCGTTCCCAGGTGCGGCCGTCGGTGGTCCGGTAGAGGACGTTGCCCGCGATCAGCCAGCCGTGCTCCGGGTCGAGGAACGTCATCGCGACGACCCGGTCCGGCACCTGCGGCGAGCCGGTCCACGTACGGCCGCCGTCGCGGGTGACGAGGACGCCGCGGTTCGCGCCGGTGCGCCAGGCGTAGGTGTCGGAGAACGCCACGATCTCGCCGGTCGTGTCGCCGGTGCCGGGCAGCGGCGACAGCGCCCAGGTGCGGCCGCCGTCGGCCGAGCGGGCCTGCCGCTGCGCGCCGCCGGGCTCGCCGGCGCAGACCCCCCAGAGCCTTCCCACCGCGTACGCCGACACCGAGCCGAGCGCGCACGGCGCCGCGCTCCGGGTCCAGGTCCGCCCGCCGTCGGCGGTGGACAGCACCTCGTCGGGGTCGGTCAGGTACGCGTGGTCCGCGTCGGCGACGGTGAGCCGGGCGCCGCGCGGCACGTCGCGGACGCGTTCCGGGAGCCGGCCGTCCACGTGGCGTACCAGCCCGGTGCCGGCCAGCTCCCACGTGACGGCGCCGTCGCGGCCGCGGCCGAAGCGCACGTCGCGCGGCACCTCCTCGAGCCGCTGCCAGACGTGGCCGCCCGCCTCGGTGCGGTACCCGGCGCCGACGCCGAGCAGCCAGCCGCCGCGCGCGTCGCGCAGCCGCAGCCGCCAGCCGTGCGCGCCGGTGCGTTCGGGGAACACGTCCGTCGGCGCGTCCCACCCGGACCACGTGACGCCGCCGTCGCGGGTGCGCCGCACCGCGATCCGGCACTCCCCGTCCGCGCAGCGCTCGCCGACGGCGAGGCCGTTGGCGGCGTCGGAGAACGCCACGCCGGTCCAGACGGCGCTCTGGTCGTCCAGCCCGCGCCCGGCCGGCGCCGCGGCCGGCTTCGGCGCGCCCGGCGGCAGCGCGAGCCGGCGCCACTGGCCGGGGCCCGCCCAGAGCTGCCCGGCGTCGCCCATCGCGTAGACGGCGCCGTCGACCGGGTCGAGGTTCGCGTAGCCGTACGCCCTCGCCACGCCGGCCTGGCGCCACGCGGTGCCGTCCCAGTGCCAGATCGCGCCCGGCTGCTGCGTGGTCAGGTACGCGTCGTCGCGGGCCAGCCCGAGCAGGTCGGTGACCGTGCCCTCGGCGGGCACGCCGCGGACCTCGCGCCAGTTGGTGCCGTCGTAGGACGACCACGCGGTGCGGCCGCCGGGCGTCGTGCAGACGAGCCACAGGTCCTGCCCCGGCCGCGCCGACATCGACACCGCACCGGCGTCGGGGCACGGCATCCGGCCGAGCCGCCAGCCGGTCGCCAGGTCCCAGCGCCAGAGCTGCGCGCGCGGCTCGGCGGGGGCGTTCCAGGTCACCAGGTACGCCACGTCGGCGCCGGCCCGGCGCAGCAGCGCGGGCGCGCCGTTCGTCTCCGGCACGTCCACCGCGACCGGCGAGCCGCCCGGCCGCCGCGGCGCCCACTCGACCGTGACGTCGCACTCGACCGACGCCGGGCAGCCGCGCTGGGTGAGCCACGCGTCGTCGCCGGCCACCGAGACCGCCGCGACCTTGCTGTCCCTGGGGAGCCGGGTCCACGTGCGCGCGCCGTCGCTGGTGACGTAGAGGTCGGGGTTGAACGCGTAGCCGTTCCGCCCGTCGAGCATCCGGATCGACCGGACGCCGCCGCCGTGCGGGTCCTCGTCGTGGTACGACCGCCGCGGCACGCCGCCGGCGACCGGGATCGCCTCGCCCCAGGTGAGGCCGCCGTCGTCGGTGCGCCAGGTGGCCACGTCGCACGCGTCGCCGCGGCAGCGCAGGCCGAGCGCCCAGCCGGTGCGGCTGGAGACGAAGTCGACGTCGGTGACGACGTAGTCGTCGTAGTCCGGCGGCGGCGGGAGCTTGGTGCTCGTGACGACCGGGTTCAGCGCGGCGGGCGTCGGCGACCCGGCCTGCTGCGGCCGGGTGAGCACGCTGACGCCGGTCGCGCCGCCGATCATCACGACGGCGAACGTCGCCGCGATCGCCTTGCGCTGCTGGCGGCGCCGGCGGCGCTCGCGGAGCTTGTCGATGGGCGGCTGGCGGACCGGAGCGCCCTCCAGCTCGCCGCGGAACGCCTCCCAGTCAGCCATCGGCGAGCACCCCCGCGAGCGCGGCGCGGCCGCGCGAGAGCCGCGCCTTGATCGTGCCGCTCGGCGCGCCGACGGACTGCGCGACCTCGTCCACGGACATGCCGCAGAAGTGGTGCAGCACCAGCGCCTCGCGCTGCGCCTGCGGCAGGCCGCGCATGGCGTTCATCAACGCCACGTGGTCCGGTGACAGCTCGGGCTCCTGGTCGGGCGCCCCGTGCCGGACCAGCGCCGCGGCGCCGCGGACCGTGCGGCGGAAGCGGGAGCGGGCGAGGTTGAGCGCGACGGTACGCAGCCAGGCCTCCGGGGAGTCGTACGTGCTGATGTCGTGCCAGCGCGGCATGGCGCGCATGAACGCCTCCTGCACGACGTCCTCCGCCTCCTGCCGGCTGCCGGTGACGGCATGGAGCTGGGCGACGAGACGCCGGTACGACGTGGCGTACACGTCGTCCAGCGTCAGCTCGCCCACCACACCCCCTCCGGAGCCGCCGTCCCCCTACACACTCCCCGGACGGCGTTCCGGTTGCGTCAGCGCGCGGACTCGTTCTCGGCGAGCTGGACGAACGTCCGCACGGGCACGCCGGTGCCGCCCTTCGGCGTGTAGCCCCACGGCTCGTTCGTGTTGTACGCCGGGCCCGCGACGTCGAGGTGCGCCCACGGGATGCCCTCGGCGACGAACTCCTTGAGGAACATGCCGCCGACGAGCATGCCGCCGTAGCGGTCGCCGGTGTTGGTGATGTCCGCGACGTCGGAGTCGATCGACTTGCGCAGCTCCGCCGGCAGCGGCATCGGCCACATCAGCTCGCCCGCCGCCTCGCTCGCGGCGACGACGCGCGAACGCAGGTCGTCGTCGTTGCTCATGACGCCCGCGGTGCGGGCGCCGAGCGCGACGAGCTGCGCGCCGGTCAGCGTCGCGGCGTCGACGATCAGGTCCGGGCCTTCCTGGCCGGCCCGGACGATCGCGTCGGCCAGGATCAGCCGGCCCTCGGCGTCGGTGTTGAGGATCTCGACGCGCTTGCCGCCGAACATCGTCAGCACGTCGCCCGGGCGGATCGCCGACCCGCTCGGCATGTTCTCGGCGGTGGGGATCCAGCCGGTGACGTTGACCGGCAGGCCGAGCCGGGCGATCGCGGTGAGGCTCGCCAGCACCGCGGCGGCGCCGGCCATGTCCGACTTCATCCACTCCATCGACGCGGCGGGCTTGATCGAGATGCCGCCGGAGTCGAACGTCACGCCCTTGCCGACGTAGGCCAGCGTCCGGGTCGCGCGGTTGCCGGTGTAGGAGATGCGCACCAGGCGGGGCGGGTTGGCCGAGCCCTGGCCGACGCCGAGGATGCCGCCGTAGCCGCCCTTCTTGAGCGCCTTCTCGTCCATCACCTCGACCTGGCAGCCGGCCTTGCCGCCCTCGGTCTGCGCGATGTCCGCGAGGTCGGCCGGGTGCAGGTCGCCGGGCGGCGTGTTGGTCAGGTCGCGGGCCAGCGCGACGGCGTTGGCCACGGTTTCCGCGCGCTTCGCGGCGGCGCTCGCCGCCTTGCCCTTCGGGTCGGCGGTCGCGACGGTGACCTGCTGGACCGGCTCCTTGCGGCCCTCCAGCGAGGCGTTGCGGAACCGCGTGAAGTCGTACGCGCCGAGCAGCGCGCCCTCGCACACCGCGCGCAGCGCGTCGTCGGCGCCGACCGGGCCGCCGCCGAGCGCGAGCGTCGTGGTGAGGCGGCGCACGCCGGCCGCGGCGCGGACGCCGGCGCCGGCCGCGCGGCGCAGCGTCTCGGCCGTCACCTTCTTCGGGTCGCCGAGGCCGACCACGACGAGGCTCGTCGCGCCGGTCGCGCCCATCGTGGGCAGCCGGACGGCCTCGTCCTCGGCGCCGGTGAAGCCGACGTCGGCGAGGGTCTTGGCGAGGCGGCCGCCGAGGGCCTTGTCGACGGCGGCGTTGCCGCCGGCGAGCTGGACGCCCTTGGCTCCCTTGGCGGCGCCGATGAGCAGAACGTCGGTCCGGGCGTCGGTGACGTCCGGGCCGGTGAGTGCGAGCGAGGTCATGCGCGCCACTGTATTGGGAGGCGGTACCGTCGCGCCCGTGTCCGACCTGCGCCGTACGTCCCTGCACGACCGCCACACCGCCCTGGGCGCCAAGCTCGCCGACTTCGGCGGCTGGGAGATGCCGATCGAGTACCCGGGCGGCGGCGTCCTCGCCGAGCACGCGGCGGTGCGCGAGCGGGTCGGCCTGTTCGACGTCTCGCACCTCGGCAAGGCGTCGGTCACCGGCCCCGGCGCGGTGGACTTCGTCAACGGCTGCCTGACCAACGACCTGCGCCGCATCGCCCCGGGGCAGGCGCAGTACACGCTGTGCTGCGACGAGTCCGGCGGCGTCGTCGACGACTTGATTGCCTATGTCCGTAGCGATGACGACGTGCTGCTCGTGCCGAACGCCGCCAACACCGCGTCGGTCGTGGACCGGCTGTTCGCCGCCGCGCCGCCCGGCATCGACGTGACCGGCCTGCACGAGGCGTACGCGATCCTCGCGGTCCAGGGACCCCGCTCCCCGGGCGTGCTGCGCGCGCTCGGGCTGACCGAGGACCTCGCGTACATGGCGTTCGCCGAGGACGCCTGGGAGGGGCACGCGGTGATCGTGTGCCGCACCGGCTACACCGGCGAGCACGGCTACGAGCTGCTGGCCCGCTGGGACGACGCGGACGCGCTGTGGGACGCGGCGCTGGCGGCGGTGCGCGGGCTCGACGGGCTGCCCTGCGGCCTCGGCGCGCGGGACACGTTGCGGACCGAGATGGGCTACCCCCTGCACGGCCACGAGCTCTCGCTCGACATCTCGCCGGTGCAGGCGCGGACCGGCTGGGCCGTGGGGTGGAACAAGCCGGCGTTCTGGGGCCGCGACGCGCTGCTCGCGGAGAAGGCGGCCGGGCCGGCGCGGCTGCTGTGGGGGCTGCGCGCGGCCGACCGGGCGATCCCGCGGCCGGACATGCGCGTGCTCTCCGGTGGCGACGACGTGGGCGTCGTGACGTCGGGCACGTTCTCCCCGACGTTGCGGGTCGGCATCGGCCTCGCGCTGCTCGCGTCCGGCGTGTCGGAGGGGGACACCGTGCAGGTGGACCTGCGCGGCCGGGCGGTGGACATGGAGGTCGTGAAGCCGCCGTTCGTGAAGGCCGCCCCGAAGTGACCGCGCGGCTCGACCGGCTCCGGCGGATCGCGCTCGCGCTGCCGGAGACGACCGAGCAGCTCGCCTGGGAGGAGCACCCGACGTTCCGGGTGCGCAACAAGATCTTCGTGATCTGCTCGGCCACCGGCGACGGCATCACGGTGAAGGCGACGAAGGACGCGCAGGACGCGCTCGTCGCGACCCACCCGCGCATCTCGGTGGCGCCGTACGTGGGCCGCTACGGCTGGGTCGCCGTCGACCTGAAGGGCAGCGGCCTGGACTGGGCGCTCGTCGAGGACCTGGTGCTGGAGTCGTACCGGCTGGTCGCGCCCAAGAGGCTGGCCGCGCAGGTGTAGAAAGGGCGCGACGGACGGGGGTACCGCCATGGAGTGGCTCGCCGAGATCGAACGCCGCAGCGCCCGAGCGGACGTGCCGCCCGGCGACGCGCCCTGGGTGCCGCCGATCCTGGAGAACGTCCCGCGGGAGGTGCTGGCGACCCTCCACTACGTCGTGGTCGACGACGTCGACGACGCGGAGGGCGACGTCGTGCTGACCGTGGAGCCGTGGCCGGTGCTCGACGCGATCGGCCGGGTCCGGCACGCGATGGACCAGGCCCGCGAGCGGTACGTGCCGGTCGTGAAGTGGGCGCGGCTGCTGGAACGCCGCCGCATCCCGGCGGCCGTGGCGCGCGCGCCGCGCATCGGCGACGCGTTCGCGATGCGGCTGCCGCGCTCGGGCGACGTGACGCGGCCGGTCGGCCCGGTCGTGGACGTGACGGCGGACGCGCGCGAGGCGGCGCGGGCGTCGTTCTACGGCGCCGTCGCCGCGCCGATGACCGAGGAGGTCGCCGAACGCGTCCGCGACGACGAGGACGCGCCGCACCTGACCGTCGACGTGCCGGAGGAGTGGCGATGACCGTCCAGACGCTGCCCGCGGAGTCGTTCAAGAAGGCGGACTTCGCGAAGTCGATCGGCCCCGACGCGCTCGTCTACTTCCTGCTCAACGTCGGCGACGGCGACACCCAGCTCCTGCTGCTGCCCGCGACCAAGGAGGGCTACCGGCGCGCGATCGTCGTGGACTGCGCGACCACCGGGAAGCTGCCGCCGCTCGTCACCGCGCTGGTCGAGGCGGGGCTGCTCGCCGAGCCGCCGCCGGGGCGGCCGCTGTTCGACGTCGTCGTCGCGACGCACCCGCACGCCGACCACATCGGCGGGCTGCCGGAGTTCATGAAGAAGTACGGCGCGGCCGTCGGCGAGCTGTGGGAGCCCGGGTACTGGCACACCGTCGGCGCGTACTCCGACCTGATGGGCGTGCTGGAGGACCTGGAGAACGCCGGCGTCGGCGTCCGGCACGCGCAGCCGACCAGCGGCTACACGCGGTTCATGGGCCAGGTCGAGGTGATGGTGCTCACGCCGGCGATCCGGCTGCGCAACCGGTTCGACACGTTCGGCGTCGACATCAACAACTCGTCGATCACGCTGCGGCTGACGTTCCCGGCCAGCCGGGTCATGCAGCGCCCAGGTGCGCGCGAGTACGTCCGCACCAAGCCGATGCGGCTGCTGCTCGGCGCGGACGCGCAGACGCTGTCGTGGGCGCACGCGATGGACGACTTCCCGGAGCTGCACCCCGAGCGGTCGAAGGCGATGCGGGCGTTGCGGATGGCGTACGGCAACGCGCCGCTGAAGGCGAACGTCTTCAAGGTGCCGCACCACCTGTCGAAGCACGGCCTCAACCTCGAGCTGGTCGAGCAGATCGCGCCGGGGCTGAGCCTGGTGTCGTCGGTGGCCGGCGGCGGCAAGTACAACTTCCCGCACGCGGTCGCGCAGGAGGCGTTGCGCGAGGGGCTGCAGCGCACCACGTCGGGGCGGTCGAAGCGCAAGAGCGACTGCGAGCTCGGCATCCACTACACCGGCGCCAAGGACAGCGAGGGCCGGCCGCTCGGCTCGATGGCGGTCGTCATGGAGCCCGGCAAGCGGCCGCGGCTGTGGCGGTTCGGCGACGAGTTCGAGGAGCCGGTGGACCTCGGCGCGGCGCGCCGGTGGGCCGGCTGACGTAGCACGCATCGGGCCGGGCCCCAACTGTGAAGATCACCACGCGGGGAGGGGGTGCCGTGGGCTGCACAGTTGGGGCCGCCCGGCCCCGCCCCGCCGGCTAGCGCCACAGGTCGAGCGCGAACACCACCAGCGACACCGTCGTCGCCACCTCCACCTGCGCGCCGAGCACGTCGCCGTTGACGCCGCCGAGCCGCCGTACGCACCGGGCGCGCAACGCGTGCGCCGCCGCCAGCGCGAGCACCGCGGCGCCGACCGCGTGCAGCCCGCCGTTCAGCCCCGCGCCCTCGTCGAACCACCCGCCGGCGAACGTCCCCGCGAGCACCAGCGCCGACATCCCGAACGCCGCCGCCCGCGGCACCGCACCCACGACCAGCGCCCCCAGCCCGTCGCCGAGCGGCGGCGTGCGCGGCGTGCACGACAGCGTCGCCGCGAGCCGGCCGACGGTCGTGGAGACGAGCACGGCGGACGTGCCCCGGCTCACCGCGACCGTCCCGGCCACGGCCATCACCTGCGCGAGCAGCACGAGCACGACGGTCGCGACGCCCAGCGGCCCCACGTCGCCGCGGCGCATGACGGCGTACGCGTCCGCGGGCGCGCGCAGCGAGCCGAGCCCGTCGGCGGTGTCGGCAAGGCCGTCGAGGTGCAGTCCCCGGGTGAGCACGACCCACGTCGCGACCCCGAGCACCGCGATGAGGTGGAACTGCTTCGGCGCCGCCGACCGCAGCCCGAACATCACGAGCGCCGCCACGAACCCCACCCCGAGCCCGACCACCGGCGCCCAGAGCATCGCCGCCCGCGCCTCGCGCCGGGTCGGCGCGGCCGGGTGCAGCCGCGCGATCGTGAGCAGCGACAGGGCGAGCCTCACGCCGGCCCCGCCACGCCCGCCGAGCCGAACGTCGCCATCTCCCGCAGCGTCGCCACCGCCGCGTCGAGCAGCGGCAGCGCGAGCAGCGCGCCGGTGCCCTCCCCGAGCCGCAGGCCGAGGTCCAGCAACGGCGTGAGACCGAGCGCGGCCAGCGCGAGCGCGTGCGACGGCTCGGTCGACCGGTGTCCCGCGACGACGTAGCGCGCCAGGTCCGGCTCTTCGAGCGAGCCGGCGAGCGCGCAGGCGCCGGGCACGACGCCGTCGAGGACCACCGGCGTACGCCGCCGCGCCGCCTGCACCAGGAACCCGCTCATCGCGGCGACGTCCGCGCCGCCCAGCTCGGCCAGCAGCTCGACCGCGGTCGACCACCGCGCGCGCGACACGGCGGCCGAGACGACCTCCACCTTGCGCGCCCACCCCTCGTCGTCCACGCCGGTCCCGCGCCCGACCGCGGACGCGGCCGCGGCGCCGGTGACCGCGCAGACGAGCGCGGCGGCGACCGTGCTGTTGCCGATGCCCATGTCGCCCGCGACCAGCACGTCGGCGCCGCCGTCGACCTCCTCGTCGGCGACCGCCGCGCCGCGCGCCCACGCCTCCTCGGCGACGGCCAGCGGCACCGCCGGCCCGACGGAGATCGGCGCGGACGGCGTCCCGACCGACACCGCCTCGACGCGCACGCCCACGTCGAACAGCCGGGCCAGCACCGAGCACGCGGCGCCGCCGGCCGCCATGTTCGCGACCATCTGCGCGGTCACCTCGGCCGGGTAGGCCGACACGCCCAGCGCCGCGACGCCGTGGTCGCCCGCGAACACCACGAGCCGCCGCCGGCGCAACGGCCGCGGCGGGCACTCGCCCTGCACGCCGGCGAGCCACACGGACAGCGCCTCCAACCGGCCGAGCGCGCCGGCCGGCTTGGTCAGCGACGCCTGCCGCGCCTCGGCCGCGGCGACCGCGGCGGCGTCCAGCGGCGGGATCACCGCAGCCTCGCCGGGATGCCCGCGGTCACCAGCCACACCTCGTCGGACTCGGCGGCGACGGCGGCGTTGAGCCGGCCCAGCGCGTCGCGGAACGCCCGCCCCGACGCGGTCGCCGGGACGACGCCGGAGCCGACCTCGTTGCTGACCGCGACCACCCGCCGCCGCGCGCGCCGCCACGCGGGCACCAGCGCGTCCGGCTCGCCGCCGCCGGACAGCCACAACGTCAGGCAGTCGACCAGCAGCGGCGGCCCCTCCTCGCCGAGCAGGGCGGGCAGGTCGGGCGCTTCGAGCGTCGTCCAGTGCGCGGGGCGGCGGGCGCGGTGGGCGGCGACGCGCTCGTCCCACTCCGGGTCGTCGCGGACCTGGGCGGTGGCGACGTAGACGACGTCGGGCTCGGCGAGCAGGTGGCGTTCGGCCTCCAGCGACTTGCCCGAACGCGCCCCGCCCAGCACGAGCACCCGGCGCGCCGGCTCGCGCGCCGGGGCGGGGCCGGAGAGGACCGCGCCGTCGGGGTGCACCTCGGCACCGTAGAGGGCCAGCCGCCGGGCGAGCTCGGGCAGCGGCGGGTTGTGGTCGCCGAGGTGGGTCGCGACGACCCGCGTCCCCTCGCGCACCGCGCCCGACCGGCGCAGCGCCGCGACGGCCTCCCCGAACGTCGTCAGGTCCAGGTGGTCGCCGCGGTGCCCCCGCCAGTCGCCGAACGTCTCCTCCAGCAGCACCACGTCGTACGGCCCCTCGGGGACGTGCGCGAGCGGGCCGGTGTCGGCGGCGTACAGCAGCCGCCCGCCCGGCGCGGTCACGTCCCAGAGCAGGCACTCGCCGGTGAGGGCGTCGCCGTGGTTCGCGGGCAGCGCGCGGCCGACGTAGCCCCCCGCCCGGACCTCCTCGCCGGCCGACACCGCGCGCAGCGTCACCGGGCCGCCCGGCGCGATCCAGTGCTCGTAGCGGGCCACCGCGGCGGGCGGGCCGGCGACGAGCAGCGGCGTCTCCAGCCGCGCCCACGAACGCCACAGCATCGCCTCCGGCGCGGCGTGGTCGACGTGCGCGTGGGTCAGCAGCAGCAACGCCACCCGGTCCAGCGCGACGCCGTGCCGGCCCGCCGACGTGGGCACGTCGGGGCCGCAGTCGAGCAGCACCGCGTCGTCCACCAGCGCCGACGCGTGCCCGCGCACGACGCCCGCCGAGCGCGCCCACTCGCACGACGCGCAGCGGCAGAACGCGCTCGGCCACCCGGCCGCCGCGCCCGTCCCGAGCAGCGTCACCCTCACCGCAGCTCCGGCACCTCGCCGAACGCCGCCCGCCGCGCCGCGCGCCGCAACGCCGCGAGCACCGGCCGCCCGACGGCGAGCAGCAGCACGGTGTTGGAGACCGCGCGGACCAGGTCGAAGCCGAGCGACGAGGAGACGTGGAACGCCCAGAAGTGCCGCAGGTTCTCGGCGATCGACTCGCCGGGGACGAACGCGAGGTTCGACGCCGCGCTGATGCCGAACGGCCAGAACCACAGGTTGAGCACCAGCCCGTAGGCGAACGCCGAGACGACGCCGTACGCGCAGAGCACCGCGAGCTGCGCCCCGGTGCGGCGCGGCTTCGGCAGGAAGCCGGCGAACATCCCGACCCAGCCGCAGCCGAGCATCTGGAACGGCAGCCACGGCCCGACGCCCGCGGTCAGCAGCGCCGACGCGAACAGCGTCACCGCGCCGAGCACGAACCCGAAGCCGGCGCCCAGCGCGTAGCCGCCGAGCACGACGAGGAAGAACACCAGCTCCACGCCCGCGCCGCCGCCGGGCAGCCGCAGCCCCGCGCCGAACGCCGCCAGCACGCCGAGCATCGCGACGGCCTTCGCGTCCAGCGCGCCCTCGGACAGCTCGGCGAACAGCACCGCCAGGATCAGCGGCAGCAGCGCCACGAACAGCCACGGCGCGTCACCGGCGTGCGCCTCGTTCTCGGTGCCGTTCGGGGTGCCGAACAGCGGCCAGACGTACGCCACCACGCCGACCAGCGACACGAACGTCAGCGCCGCGACGCTGCGCGGCCGCAGGGTGAGCGCCCTCATGCCAGCGCCGCCTCGACCTCGGCCACCGTGAGCCAGCCGCCGCCGAGCACCTTGGTGACCTGCGGTGCGAACGCCGGCGACTGGCGGACCACCTCGCGGGTCGGCCCGTTCGCGACGACCTCGCCGTCGGCGAGCACCACGGTCCGGTCGGTCAGCTCGGCGGCGAGCTCGACGTCGTGCGTCGAGAGCAGCACCGCGTGGCCGCGCCGGGCCAGGTCGCGCAGCACCGGGACGAGCCGGGTCTTGGCGGCGTAGTCGAGGCCGCGGGTCGGCTCGTCGAGCAGCACCAGCGGCGGCTCGCCGCCGAGCACCACGGCCAGCGCGAGCGTGAGGCGCTCGCCCTCGGACAGGTCGCTCGGGTGCCGGTCCGGCGGCAGCCACGGCGCGAGCCGGTCCAGCACCTTCGCGGTCGTGCCGGGCGGCAGCCCCGCCTCGCGGTCGGCGCCGCCGCACTCGTCCGCGACGCTGTCGCCGTAGAGCAGGCGGCCGGGGTCCTGCGGGACCAGCCCGACGAGCCGCGCCATCTCGCGGCCCGGGCGGCCGTGCGGCGCGACGCCGCCGACCGTCACCGAGCCGGCGGACGGCTTGCGCAGGCCGACGAGGTGGGCGAGCAGCGTCGTCTTGCCGGCGCCGTTGCGGCCCATCAGCGCGACGACCTGGCCGGCCCGCAGGTCGAGCGTCACGTCGCGCAGCGCGACGAGGTCGCCGTAGCGGGCGCCGAGGCGTTCGGTGCTCGCCACGACCTCGCCCGCCGCCGGGGCGGGCGGCGCGGGCGGCTCGGCCAGGTCGAGCCCGGCCGCCGCGCGGCGCGCGTCGCGCACCGAGAGCGGCAGCGGCGACCAGCGGGCGAGCCGGCCGAGCCGCACGACCGGCGGCGCGACGGGCGCGTCCGCCATCACGTCGGCGGGCGCGCCGTCGGTCACCTCGGGGCCGGTGACGAGGACGACGCGGTCGGCGTACTGGACGACGCGTTCGAGCCGGTGCTCGGCGAGCACGACGGTGAGGCCGAGGTCGTGCACGAGGCGTTGCAGCGCGGCCAGCACCTCCTCGGCGGCCGGGGGGTCGAGCGCGCTAGTCGGCTCGTCCAGGACGAGCACGCGCGGGTGCGCGGTGAGGACCGAGCCGACCGCGACGCGTTGCTGCTGCCCGGCGGACAGCGACGACAGCGCGCGGCCGCGCAGGTCGGCGAGGCCGAGCAGGTCGAGCACGTCCTCGACGCGGCGGCGCATGGTGGCGGGGGCGAGGCCGAGGTTCTCCATCGCGTACGCCAGCTCGTCCTCGACGGTGTCCGTGACGAAGCCGGCCGCCGGGTCCTGCCCGACGAAGCCGACCAGGTCGGCGAGGTCGCGCGGCCGGTGGTCCCGGGTGTCGAGGCCGCCGACCGTGACGTGGCCGGTGAGCGTGCCGCCGGAGAAGTGGGGGACGAGGCCGTTCACCGCGCGCAGCAGGGTGGACTTGCCGGAGCCGGTGCGGCCGACGACCAGGCAGAGCTCGCCGTCGCCGATCGTCAGGTCCACGTCGCGCAGCGCCGGCGTCGCCGCGCCCGGGTAGGCGAACGTCACGCGCTCGAACCGGATCACGCCGGCACCGTCCGCAACGCCACCCGCGGCGTCGTCACCGGCGGCCGCGGCGCGACGAACGCCGGCGCCACCGCGACCAGGATGCCCACCAGCGCGAGCGGGTCGACGGCGGGCCAGCCGAGCGGGTTGGTCGACGGGTGCAGCGTCGCCCCGTCGGCCAGGTACAGCGCGAACGGCGTGACCAGCCCGGCCGCCGCGACCGCCCACTCGTGCCTGCGCCACACGTCCGGCCGGTACCGCGTCCGCCCGCTGCGCCGCGACCCGAGCGCCAGGCTCCCGGCGAGCAGCAGCGCGCCGAGCGCCATCGCCGGGAAGCCGAGAGCGGCCGGCGCGGTCGCGTCGAGGCCGTACGTCCCCACCGACACCGCGAGCAGCCCGCCGAACATCGCCGCCGCCGCGAGCCGCGTCGGCCCGGCCGTCCGGCGGCCGTAGCCGCGCGCGTCCATCGAGGCGGCGAGCGAGACCGAGCGGGCCAGCGCGCCTTCGAGCACCGGGACGACGACGCCCTTCAGGCCGGCCGGGCCGCGGACCGCGCGGCCGCGCAGCCGCCGCGCCTCGCGCACCGCCTGCGCCGAGACGAGCGCCTGCGGCGCGAAGCTCAGCGCCACGGTGACCGCGACGCCGGCCTCGTACAGCGCGCCGGGCAGCGCGCGGAGCAGGCGGTACGGGCTGGCGAGCGCGTTCGCGGCGCCGATGCAGGCGAGCAGCACGCCGAGCCGCAGCCCGTCGTACACCTGCGCCACGACCGCCTCCGCGGTGACCGGGCCGCCGAGCCGGATGCCGGCCAGCCAGCGCGGCGCCGGGACGCTCGGCAGCGTGAACAGCACGTGGCCGGGCAGCGGCTGCCCGAACACCACCTGGATGACCATGCGGATCGCCAGCACGAACAGGCCGAGCTTGAGGAACGCGCCGTACGCCCGCGCCCACGGCGCGTCGCTGCGGCGCGCGGCGACGACGTAGCCCGCGACGCCGGCGACGAGGAGGAGCAGCACCGGGTTCGTGGTGCGGGTCGCGGCGACGCCGAGGCCGACCGCCCACAGCCACCACGCGCCGGGGTGCAGGTGGCGGGGCATCAGGCGCTCTTCCGCAGCCGCACCGCCGCCACGCCGCCGAGCACGCCGGCCGCCGCGAGCGCGAGCAGGGTGGCGACGGGGACGCCCCCGCCGCGGCCGCCGGCGGCGGGGGGCGGCTCGGCGAGGGTGGGCTCGGCCGGGGCGGCAGTGCCGCCGCTCGCGGCCGGTGCCGCGGTCGGCGTCGCCGTCCGCGCGGTCGCGGCCGGGGTCGCGGTGCCGGTCCCGGTCCCGGCGGTCGCCGTCCCGGTCGCCAACGGGCGCGCCGTCGCGGTGCTCCCGGTGGGCACGGCGCCGCCCGGCGCGGTCGACGCCCCGCCGCCCCCGGCCGGCGGCGCGGTCCGGGGCGGCGCCGCCGTGGCCGCCTTCGTGGGAGCCGGGTACGACGGGTTCGCGCGCGGCGCCCTCTTCTCGCTGAACGCGTGGTAGCGGAACCCCAGCGGGTCCGGGTGCCCGTCGCCGTCGGAGTCGCGCACGGTGTACGAGTCCACGCCGAGCGACGAGTACACCCAGCGCCCGTCCACCCAGTACCAGAACGACCAGTACGGCTCGTCGCCGTGGTCGCCGCAGCCGCTCTCCGGGTAGCCGTCGATCGCGCACAGGAAGTTGCCGGTGAACCGCGGCGGCTGCTGCCCGACCTCCTGCGCCCGCTTGATCAGCACCTGGCCGGCGTTGCCGGTCGAGGAGGTGCAGTGCATGTTCGGGCCGGCGGGCGCGCCGGCGAGCGTGCCGTAGTCCACGACGACCCGCACGCACTCCGCGGCCGCCGCGGGCCGGGCCGCCAGCACGGGCAGCGCCGCACCCGCCGCGGTCACGAGGACCCCGGCGACCGTCGCCACCCGCGCGCGCCGCACCGCTACGCGTCCCGCCGCCGCGCGAGCCGCGCGCCGCCGAGCGCGAGGACGCCGTAGCCCATCAGCCCGAACGCCACGACGAGCAGGCCGTTCGCGTCCCACGGCCGCTGCCCGACCGGGCCGGTCGCGGGCAGCTCCGGCACCGGCGCCGCGTCCACGACACGGGTCGGCAGCGGCGCCGGGGTGGCCGGGGCGGACGCCGACGGGGTCGGCCGCAGCGTCGGCGGCGCGACCGGCGCCGGGTACAGCGGCAGCGTCGCGGACAGCGTGGCCGGCGCGAGCGGGAACGCCTTGCCCGCCAGCGCGGGGACCGCCTGCGCGGTGGCGAACGCGTTCGCGGTCAGCGTGCCGCCCGGGCCCGCCTGGAACGCCAGCGCGCCGGCCGTCGACGCGGGCGGGTTCGGGAGCTGGAGCGAGAGCAGGAAGTCGTACGGCGTGCCGTCCGGCGCCGCCCAGTCCGCCAGGTCCTCGCCCAGCGCGATCAGCGCCTGGACCGCGAGGCCGGTGGAGTTGGCGTCCGAGCCGAAGCCGGGGATGAAGCCGAAGCCGCCGTCGTCGTTCTGCGCGTCGGCGAGGAACTCCAGCGGGTCGTGCGCCGGCGTCTCGCCGAGCGCGGCGAGGGCCTGCGCGGCGAGCGCGGTGGCGTTGGACTCCTCGCCGACGAACGTGTCGAAGTCGAACGCCGGGCACGGCGCGGAGGTGTCGGGGCGGTTGCCCATCCAGCCGCCGTCGGCGCACTGCTCGGCCTTCAGCCAGGCCACCGCGTCGGCGTCCGTCTGGCCGACCGCGGCGAGCGCGAGCAGCGCCAGCGCCTGGCGGTAGGCGCCGTCGTACGTCGCGTCCTGCGCCCCGAACAGGCCGGCGTCCGCGCCGGTCGTGCGCTTCGTCGCCAGCAGCCGCGTGACGAGCGCGGAGACGTCGAGCCCGCGCGCGTCGCCGACGAGGATCAGCAGCGCGAGCGCGCCGGGCAGGTCGTCGGCGCCGGGCGAGGCGAACTCCTCGACGTGCGCGAAGAGGTACGCCGTCGCCTCGGCGGCCTGCGCCTCGCCGACCTCGGCGGCGACGAGCGCGAGGACCGCGTACGCGGTCGTGCTGTAGTCCGCGCCGCCGAGCGACGGGACGTAGCCGGTGGGGTCGATCGTGCGGCCGAGCCAGCCGGCGGCGTAGTCGGCGGCCTGCGCGGGCGTGACGTCGGCGTGCGCGGTGCCGGCGAGCACGCCGGTCAGCGCGAGGCCGGCGCCGAGCGAGAGGAGCGAGCGGCGGAGCACCCAGGGTCCCTTCGGGTCGGAACGGGACGGTGACCCCGGGAGAACGACGACGCCCCCGGCGCACGCATGCGCGAGGGGGCGGTATCGGGCTTTCGACCCGGGCTCCTGCCCCGCATTCCACGACGGTTGTCAGTGGAGCCAATGCGTCGTCCGCGGGCGTTCCGGCTCGTCCCTGGAAGGGACCTACGGTTGCGGGTCAGCGCCGGACTTGGACCGGCTTCCCCCGCGGGAGACGCGATGTGGAGTTGTCGCGGCGACACTACACCGCTCGCGTAGCCTCCGGTGTCATGGCGTGGACGTGGACGTACGACCCGGACGGCGGCAGCAGCGCGGAGTTCCCCTCGCAGGCGGACGCGGAGGCGTGGCTGGGAGAGGCGTGGCGCGAGCTGCTCGACCAGGGCGTGCGGGCGGTGACGCTGCGCGAGGACGACCGCGACGTCTACGGCCCGATGTCGCTCGAGCCCGCGTAGGAGGGTTCTGCGAAACCCTGCCCTGCGTCGCCGGGCCAGCCGGCGACCGGCTGCGTTCTCGGGCGCCCGCGGGCAAGACCAGCCCGCGGTCGCCCTGCGGCCTTGCCGGATCACCGCCTGGACCTCAGCGCCGCGACGGGCCGAGTTTCGCAGAGCCCTCCTGGCTACTCCGGCGACACGCGCGGCCGGGGCAGCCGGCTGCGGCGGAACTGCATGGTCCGCGCGGTGCCGTACCAGAGCAGCGTCTTCTCGGGCTCGCGGGTGCCGTTCGGGAACGCCTCCCGCAGCGCCCGCCGCACCGCGCGGCGCGCGACCCACGGGTCGGCGACCAGCAGCCCGACGACCACCGGCAGCGTCACCATCCCGAACGCCCGCGCCACCGGCGCGTTGAGCATCGACATCACGGAGCCGACCGCCCACACGGGGAACGCGAACGGCCAGAACGACCGCCGCGCGTCCACGACGTCGCGGACCAGCGCCCGCTCCGGGCCGGCCGCGATCGCCGGGTAGTTGCGCTCGTCGCCGTTGCGCATGGCGTCGCGCTGGCGGCGCCGCGTCTCCGCCGAGGCGGAGCGCTCGGCGCGCAGCGCGTCGCGGCCGCGCGGCTGGACCAGCGGCTTGCGCCGCTGGGCCTCCCGCTCCGAACGCTTGGGCGTCGGGCGGCCCTTCGTCTGCTGGGACACGCGTCAGTCGCCCGTCATCGGCGCGTCGCGCAGCGCGAGCATCCGGTCCAGCGCGGTGCGCGCGTCGCGGCGGGTCTCGGGGTCGACCACGATCTCGTTGACGACGTTGCCCCCGACCAGGCTCTCCAGCGCCCACACGAGGTGCGGCAGGTCGATGCGGTTCATGGTCGAGCAGAAGCAGACGGTCTTGTCGAGGTACGTGATCGGCTTGTCCGGGTGCTCGTGCGCGAGCCGGTTGACGAGGTTGAGCTCCGTGCCGATGGCGAACGCCGTCCCGCTCGGCGCCTCGCGGACGGTGCGGATGATGAACTCCGTCGAGCCGACGAGGTCGGCGCTCTCCACGACCTCGTAGCGGCACTCCGGGTGCACCAGGACGGTGACGCCCGGAACGCGCTCGCGCACGTCGTCCACGCCCTCCTTGGTGAACCGCCCGTGCACCGAGCAGTGGCCCGCCCACAGGATCACCTTCGCGTCGCGCAGCTCCTCCGCCGTGAGGCCGCCGTTGTCCCGGCGCGGGTTCCACACCACGCAGTCGTCCAGGCTCAGGCCGAGCTCGCGGACGGCGGTGTTGCGGCCGAGGTGCTGGTCGGGCAGGAAGAGGATCTTCGGCTGCTGCTCGAACGCCCACTCCATCGCCTTGCGCGCGTTGGAGGACGTGCAGACGGCGCCGCCGTGCCGGCCGGTGAACGCCTTGATGTCGGCCGAGGAGTTCATGTACGTCAGCGGCACCACGTCGTCCGCGACGCCCGCGTCGGAGAGCGCGTCCCAGCAGTCCTCGACCTGGTCGATCGCGGCCATGTCCGCCATCGAGCAGCCCGCCGCCAGGTCGGGCAGCACGACGCGCTGGTGCTCGGCGGTGAGGATGTCCGCGGACTCCGCCATGAAGTGCACGCCGCAGAACACGATGTACTCGGCCGCGGGCCGGGCGGCCGCCTCCTGCGCGAGCTTGAACGAGTCGCCGGTCACGTCGGCGAACTGGATGACCTCGTCGCGCTGGTAGTGGTGCCCGAGCACGAACACCTTCTCGCCGAGCGCGGCCTTGGCCGCGCGCGCCCGCTCGACGAGCGAGGGGTCGCTGGCGGGCGGCAGGTCGCCCGGGCAGATCGTGCCGCGCTCGCTGTCGGCGAGCGCCTCGCGGCCGAGCAGCAGCAGGGCGACGGGGGTCGGCGCGGGGGCGGTGGTCACGGATACGGAGTCTCCCACGCACGGTTCAACACGGCCCCTCGTTCGCTGCTTCCCGGTGCCACACTCCGACGCATGCGGGTGCTGATCGCGCCGGACTCGTTCAGCGGGACGCTGTCCGCGCGTGCCGCCGCGGCCGCGATCGCGGTCGGCTGGCGCCGGCGGCGCCCCGACGACGTGGTCGACGTGCTGCCGGTCGCGGACGGCGGACTCGGCACCGTCGACGTGCTGGCCCACCTCGGCGAGACCCGCGCCACGTCCGTGGAGGACGCGCTCGGCCGCCGCGTCGAGGCGGCGTGGCTGCGGCTCGGCGACACCGCCGTCGTGGAGTCCGCCGCGGCCTGCGGGCGGCACCTGCTCGACGCGCCGGACGTGCTGCGCGCGTCCACCTCCGGCGTCGGCGAGCTGGTCTGCGCGGCGCTGGCGGACGGCGTACGCCGCGTGGTCGTCGGCGTCGGCAACACCGCCTCCTGCGACGGCGGCGCCGGCCTGGCCCAGGCGCTCGGCGCCTGGCTGCTCGACGCCGCGGGGCACCCGCTCGACCCCGGCGGCGCGGCCCTCGCCCGGCTCGCGAGCGTCGCGCTGGACGACCTCGACCCGCGGCTGCGCGCCGTCGAGGTGGTGGCCGCCTGCGACGTGGACGCCGGGCTGTGCGGGCCGGAGGGGGCGGCGTTCGGCTACGGCCCGCAGAAGGGCGCGACGCCCGAGGACGCGGCGCTGCTCGACGCCGCGCTGCGGCACTACGCCGCCGTCTCCGGCGGCGACGCCGGGGCGGCCGGGGCCGGGGCCGGCGGCGGCCTGGGCTACGGCCTCGCCACGTTCGCCGGCGCGACGCTCGCGCGCGGCGCGGAGGTCGTGCTCGACCTGCTCTCGCTGCGCAAGCGGGTGCCCCGCGCCGACCTCGTGGTCACGGGGGAGGGGGCGTTCGACTGGCAGTCGCTGCGCGGCAAGGCGCCGGTCGCCGTCGCGCGGGCGGCGGCCGACGAGGGGGTGCCGTGCGTGGTCGTCGCCGGGCAGGTCGAGGTGGGGCGGCGCGAGCTCGCCGCGCACGGCGTGGACGCGGCGTACGCCCTCGCCGACGCCGCCGGGTCCGCCGACGACGCGATGGCCGACGCCGAGGCGTGGCTCACCGAGGTCGCCTCGTCCGTCGCGGGGGAGTGGTCGCGCTAGGCTGGCGAGACCGTGACGCCGTCCATCGCGAACGAGCCGGACTCGAGCACCGCCGCGAGCGCGCCGGCCGTCTCGGCGTCGAACGAGCCGCTGATCTCCGCGTGCCCGTCCGGGATCGGATCGTTCACCGTCGGCGCGGACGCCACGATCCCGTCGAGCACGATCGCGAGCTGCTTGCCGACGTAGCGCGTGGTCAGCGCCTGCCACGCGGTCTGGTCGCGCACCTCCATCGACACGACCCAGGTCCCGGAGGAGCCCTCGGGGCCGAACGACTCCCGCGCTTCGGCGTCCGTGACGTCGACGGTCTCGGCCGGGCCGAGCACGTACTTCGCCCCGCCCTCGGCATCGCACCCGAGCGTCGTCTCCCGGTCGTGCGCCGGGCCGCCGAACGCCGCCGACAGCAACAGCCGGTACGTCTCGTCGGCGCAGTTCCCGGTGCCGGCGTTGCCGGGCAGCTTCGCGTCCGGGGCGCCCACCTTCGTCACCGCCCGGAACGTCAGGTGCCCAGGCCGGGCGAGCCCGTTCGCCTCGTTCGGCGTGAGCTTGCGCGAGACGCCGAACGTCACCGTCTCGCCCTCCACCCGCGGCTCGCCCGGGTGCGCGCCGAGCGCCTCGAGGCGGGCGCGGAGCGTGCCGGAGACGTTGACCGGCGCCGTGCCGGTCACCCGGAACGTCACGGTCGCGGTCTGTTCGGGCGCCTCGTCCTCGGCGCAGCCGGTCGCCACCAGCGCGGCGGCGAGCAGGACGGCAGGAATGCGCGTGAGCCCCATCGACGTTCCCCCCCTCGGGTCGTGTGCGACCATGATTACAGACCGCCCGTCCTCGCAGGGGAGACCATGACCGCCGAGACTCAGACCACCCCCACGCACGTCGTCCTCACGGACGTGGCGGCGTCCAAGGTGAAGAACCTGCTCGAGCAGGAGGGCCGCGACGACCTCGCGCTGCGCATCGCCGTGCAGCCCGGCGGCTGCTCCGGCCTGCGCTACCAGCTCTTCTTCGACGACCGGACGCTCGACGGCGACTCGTTCCACGAGTTCGGCGGCGTCAAGGTCGTGGTCGACCGGATGAGCGCGCCGTACCTCGGCGGCGCCACTATCGACTTCGCCGACACGATCGAGAAGCAGGGCTTCACGATCGACAACCCCAACGCCAAGGGCTCCTGCGCCTGCGGCGAGTCGTTCCACTAGGTCTCACGCACGTACGGAGGGGCCGGCCCCGCTGGGGACCGGCCCTTCCGGCTGCTCCGGCTACTCCGGCGCGCCGGTCGAGCCGGGGACGGAGCCCGACCCGGTGTCCGGGTCGCCGCCGCCGCCGGTCGCGTCGGGCGGCGGCGGGGCGTCCCTCGTCGGGCACGGGGACGGGTCGCAGACCGGCTCGTCCGGCTTCTCGCCGGGGTCCGGCGGCGGCGGCGTCGCGACGTACTCGTCCGGCAGCGCGAGGTAGCCGGCCTCGTAGCCGTCGGTGGTGACGAGCCAGGCGGGCGTGAGGTACGACGGCTTCGTCCGGTCCCACGACCACATGAGCATCAGGCCGAGGCGCACCCGCGTCGCCTCGCGCACGACCGGGCTCGGGGACGGGGCGAGGGCCGGCTCGGCGCCGTTCGGCGCGCCGACCGCCGGGCCGCCGCGCATCCCGGTGTCGCGGGCGTAGCCGATGCCGTTGCGCGCGACGGCCTCGCGCGCGCCGAGCAGCGGGTACGTCGCGTCGAGCGCCGGCGTGGCGAGGTAGCCGTTGGCGTACGAGAGCGTGCCGTCGGCCTTGACCGTGACGCGAACGTCCCAGCCGTACGTCGGCAGCCCGCCGACGACCGGCGCGGCGACCGCCTCCTTGCCGTCGTAGCCGGGCGTCATGGTGACCGCCACCTCGTCGAGCCCGAGCACGGCGAGCACCCGGTCGAGGACCGCGCGGGCGGCGGCGTCGGAGGGCTGCGGCGGCATCGTCGGCATCTCCGGCGCGGGCGCGGGCGGCGGCGGGACCGGCTCGTCCGCGGGCGCGCCGGACGGCTTCTCCGGCGGGGCGGGCGACGGCTCGGCGAGCGGCGTGTCGCGTGCCGGTTCCGCGGTCGCGACGCCGACCGATCCGGTGGACCCGCTCGACCCGCCGCCGCCGTCGACCGCGACCTTCGGCGTGGCGAGGTACCACGGCTGCCCGGAGGAGTCCATGACGGTCAGGGCCCAGCGGTCGGTCCCGACGACCCACCCCTCGGGCCCGCGGCGCACCTCGCCCTCGACGCCCAGCGCCTTCGCCAGCGCGGCCACCCGGTCGGGGACGGGGCGCAGCTCGTACGCCGGCCCCTCGGTCGGGAGCCCGGCGAGCAGCGAGTCGGCGATGTGCGTCTCCGCCCATCCGTAGCCGAACGCCGGGCGGGGCTGCCGGGACTCGGCGGCGGAGTCCCGTGCGGAACCGGCGGCGCTCAGCGGCAACGGCCGCGGCGCGCGCCGCGCGGGGCCGCCGCCCCCGGTCTCGTTGACGAGCACGATGCCGCCGAGGACGGCGCCGAACACGGCGACGGGCGCGATCCGGCGCGCGAGCGACGAGCGGTCCATGGGGAACCCCCTCGGAGGCGATGGTGGCACGCGTCTGACGGCGGCGTGATCGTTTCGGTTCCGGGTAGGGCGCTGGACATGAGCGAGACGTTCCCCGAAGGCACCGACGACCGGACCGAGGGCGAGGCCGCCCCCGACGACCCCGCCGCCGAGCGCGCGCAGGAGGGCGTGCAGGAGGCGTTCGAATAACCTGCCGGTATGGCAGAGGCGTTCCTGGTCGGTGGTGTCCGCACGCCGATGGGCAAGTACGGCGGGCAGCTCGCCGCGCACCGGCCCGACGACCTCGCGGCCCTCGTCGTCGGCGAGGCGGTCGCGCGGGCCGGGCTCGACCCGGCGGCGGTGGACGAGGTCGTGCTGGGCGCGGCCAACCAGTCCGGCGAGGACAACCGCAACGTCGCCCGGATGGCGTTGCTGCTGGCCGGCCTGCCGGTGGAGACGCCCGGCTACACCGTGAACCGGCTCTGCGCGAGCGGCCTCACCGCGATCTCGGCGGCCGCCGCGCAGGTGCGCTCCGGCGAGGCGGACGTCGTCGTCGCGGGCGGCGTCGAGTCGATGACGCGGGCGCCGTACGTCATGAACAAGCCGGGCACGCCGTGGGCGAAGGCCCCGGAGGTGTTCGACACGTCGCTGGGCTGGCGGTTCGTGAACCCGCGGCACGCCGCCGTGCCGAAGCGCACCCTCGCGATGGGGGAGACGGCCGAGGAGGTGGCCGCGCTCGACGGCATCTCGCGGGAGGACTCCGACGCGTGGGCGCTGCGTTCGCACGACCGCGCGGTCGACGCCCAGAAGGCCGGCCGCTTCGCCGCCGAGATCGTCGCGGTGGACGGCATCGACTCCGACGAGGGGCCGCGGCCCGGCTCGTCGCTGGAGAAGCTGGCGGCGTTGAAGCCGGTGTTCCGCGACGGCGGCGTCGTCACCGCCGGGTCGTCGTCGCCGCTGTCCGACGGCGCGGCGGCGCTGCTCGTCGTGTCCGAGCGGGCGGTGGAGCGTTACGGCCTCACGCCGCGCGCCCGCGTCGTCGCGTCGGCCGCGGCGGGCGTCGAGGCGCACCTGATGGGCATCGGGCCGGTGCCCGCGACCGAGAAGGCGCTGGCCCGCGCGGGCTGGTCGGCCGGTGACCTCGGGGCGGTCGAGCTGAACGAGGCGTTCGCCGTCCAGGTGCTCGCCTGCCTGCGCCGCCTCGACGTCGACCCGGAGGTCGTCAACGCCGACGGCGGCGCGATCGCGCTCGGCCACCCGCTCGGCTGCAGCGGCGCGCGGATCACCGTCACGCTGCTCGGCCGGATGGAGCGCGAGGACGCGCGCCGCGGCCTCGCCACGATGTGCGTGGGCGTCGGGCAGGGCGCGGCGTTGCTGGTCGAGCGCGTCTAGGACGACGCGAGCCGGACGATCTCCGCGGTGTCCGCGTCGCGGTGCGGCGTGAACACCGTCACCACGCGCAGCAGCCCGCCCTCGACCGACAGCACCCGCTGCCGGAAGCGGCCCTTCGAGTCCTGCACGTCGAGGTAGCCGATCATCCCCGCCGGCGTGTCGAACGTGTGCGCCCCGCGCAGCACCGCCGCGGCGACGACCGCGTCCCGCGCCGCCGTCGGGTCGTCCGCCGCGAGGTCGAGGAACGCCACCGCGCGCAGCGGCTCGCCGTCCCGCCGGCCGTACGCGCGCAGCGTCGCGCTGCGGAAGCCGGGCACCTCCCGGATGCCGAGGTAGTCCGCGGCCTGCTCGCCGGTGAGGTACGACCACTCCTCGCGCAGCTCCACGTAGCCCGGCGGCCGGCCGCGGGGCTCCGGCGCGCCGTCCGGCGCGCGCAGCCAGAGCAGCGCGGCCACCGCGACGAACCCGGCGCCGAACAGGCTGGCGAGCACGAGCAGCAGCGGCGCCCGCGAGCGGGCGGGCGGCTCGGGCCACGCGGCGTACGGATCGGTCATCGCCCACACTGTGCCCGGTACGCTCCGCCGATGCGCATCGCTGTCACCGGTTCCATCGCGACCGACTACCTCATGACGTTCGGCGGCCGGTTCGCCGACCAGGTGCTGCCCGACCAGATCCACCGGCTGTCGCTGTCGTTCCTGGCCGACGAGCTCGACCGGCGGCGGGGTGGCGTCGCGGCCAACATCGCGTTCGGCATGGCCCAGCTCGGGCAGGCGCCGGTCCTCGTCGGGGCGGTCGGCAGCGACTGGTCGGACTACGAGGCGTGGCTGTCGCGGCACGGTGTCGACACCAGCGCGGTGCACGTCAGCGAGCTGCGGCACACCGCACGGTTCTTCTGCACCACGGACGTCGACCAGTGCCAGATCGCGACGTTCTACCCGGGCGCCATGAGCGAGGCGCGGGACATCGAGCTCGGCCCGATCGCCGCGCGGGTCGGCGGGCTCGACCTCGTCGTCGTGTCGCCGAACGACCCCGAGGCCATGCGCCGGCACACCGAGGAGGCCAAGGCGCTCGGCATCCCGTTCGTCGCCGACCCGTCGCAGCAGCTCTCCTCGCTCGACGGCCCGGCCATCTCCGACCTCGTCTCCGGCGCCGAGTACCTGATCACCAACGACTACGAGGCCGCGCTGATCGAGTCCAAGACCGGCTGGTCGGGCGCCGACGTCCTGGAGCGCGTGGGGGTGCGGATCACGACGCTCGGCGCGAAGGGCTGCGTGATCGAGCGGCGCGGCGAGCCGCCGATCGAGGTGCCGGTCGTGCCCGAGGAGCGCAAGGCCGACCCGACGGGCGTGGGCGACGCGTTCCGTGCCGGCTTCCTGGCGTCGCGCGCGTGGGGGCTGGGGCTGGAGCGGTCGGCGCAGGTCGGCACGCTGCTGGCGACGTACGTGCTGGAGACCGTGGGGACGCAGGAGTACGCGCTCTCGCGGGAGCCGTTCCTCACCCGGCTGGCGGACACGTACGGCGCGGAGGCGCGCGACGAGGTCAAGGCGTTCTTCTAGCCCGGCGGGGGCGGGCCGCGGCGGTCGCCGGCGGGCCGACCCCGACCCGTTCCGTGAAGTCCAGGGGCACCCTCGCGTGCGTGGTGATCTTCACAGTTGGGGCGGGCCCCTACGACACCCGCTTGACCAGGTAGGCGACCCCGCGCTCGCGCGGCTGGGCGCCCATGTACTCCTGCCCCTTCATCCGGCACCACACCGGGATGTCCACCCGCGCCGCCTCGTCGTCGGCGAGCACCTCGACCACGTCGCCGACCTCGACCAGCGGCAACGCCTTCGAGAGCTCGATCACCGGCACCGGGCAGCGCTTGCCGAGCGCGTCGACGGTCCTCACAGCCGGCTCCGCACGCCGGCCACCACGTCCACCACCGCGGCCACGAACGCCTCCAGCTCGGCCCGCGTCGTCGACCGCCCCACCGACACGCGCACGTTGCCGTGGGTCAGCACGCCCATCGCCTCCAGCACGTGGCTCGGGTGCCCCGTCGCCGACGCGCACGACGAGCCACTGTTCACCGCGAACCCGCGCCGGTCCAGCTCCGTGACCAGCGCCTCGCCGTCCACGTACAGGCAGGAGAACGTCACCACGTGCGGCAGCCGCTCGTCCGGCTCGCCCACGACCTCGGTGTCCGGCACCCGCGCCGCGACCTCGCGCCGCAGCCACCCGGTCAGCGCCGCCTGCCGCGCCGCCTCCTCCTCGCGCGCCGCCAGCACCGCCTCCAGCGCGACGGCCGCGGCGACGGCGGCGGGCACGTTCGGCGGCCCCTCGGGCCAGGGCGAACGCCACCGCGTCCCCTTGCGCACGACGAGCACCCCCACGCCGGCCGGGCCGCCCCACTTGCGGGCCGACGCGGACAGCAGCGGCACCGCCGGCACCGGCAGCCGCCCGACCGACGCGCACGCGTCGACGTGCAGCACCACGCCCTCCGGCAACGCCGCCGCCACCTCCGCCACCGGCTGCACGGTCCCCACCTCGTGGTTCGCGTGCTGCACGGACACGACCGCGGTGTCGTCGCGCACGGCGGCCAGCACGCCGGCGACCGCCACCCGTCCGGTCGAGGACACCGGCACCCGCGTCGCGGACGGCACCGCGTCGAGCACGGCCGAGTGCTCGACCGCCGTCACGACGGCGTGCGACCCGCGCCGCGACCGGCCGAGCGCGCCGTGCAACGCCGCCCGCACCGAGGCCGTGCCGGAGGGGAGCAGGTGCACCTCGTCCGGCCGCGCGCCCAGGCAGGCCGCGAGCCGGGCCCGCGCGTCGTCCAGCAGCAGCCGCGAGCGCCGCCCCGCGCCGTAGAGCCGCGACGGGTCGGCCCACCCCTCGTCGTGCGCCGCGAGCAGCACGTCGCGGGCGGCCGGGTGCAACGGCTCGCCGGACGCGGTGTCGAGGAACGTCACGCCGCCATGGTGTCAGGCCGCGTCAGGCCGGGTCAGGCCAGCGCGGCCTTGACCTGCGCCGCCGCGAGCCGCCGCGCCTCGGGCCGCGGGTCGCCGCTGTAGAGCTCGTACGACACCGCGACGGAGTACGTCACGATCCCCGCGGTCACGATGGCGACCGCGTCGACGTACTCCTTGTCCGAGATCGTCACCTGCACGATGAACAGCCGGCCGTTCGGGATCGCGACGCCGCTGTCGTACTTGCGAAGCTCGCGTTCGAGCAGCCCCGCGACCCTGCGCGCGCCGGCGTCGTCGCGCGACACGGCGGCCGCGGTCGTGACGAGCCGCGCCGGCGCGTCCTCGTCGCCCTGGTACCAGACGCCCTGCGCCGCGCGCTCCATCCCCGCCGACTTCAGCTCGTCCGGCTTCACGTCGTGCAGCCGGCCGAGGACCGACGCGTCGAGGGTGTCGACGCCGGTGTCCTTGTACGGCTTCGGCGGCGCCGCCACCAGGTCGTGCACGTCGCCGACGATCGCGCGGACGTAGGGCCGCCAGGCCTTGAGCAACGCCGCCGCGTCGGTGTGCAGCACCTCGCGCAGCGACCGGTCCAGCTTGTCGCCCGGCGTCGAGAGGAACTTGCGGTTGCCCATCTCGTCGTAGAAGCGGAGCAGCGCCTTGTTGCCCCAGCGCATCGCGATGTAGCGGCAGAGCAGCCAGCCCGCGTCGTAGCCGACGCCCGCCTCGCCGATGAACCCGAAGTCGCTGTCCAGCGGCAGGTACGACGGCGGCCCGTCCTCCTCGACCTGCTCGGCGAACGAGGGCGCGAGCACCGGCGTCGGCTGCGTCAGCCCGGCGTTGCCGACCCACTCGGCGATGCCCTCGACCAGCCAGCGCGGCGACAGCGGGCCGGTCCGCCGGAACAGCGCGACGTGCGTCAGCTCGTGCCGGATGAGCTGCCGGTTGAACGGCGAGTCGGCGTCGAAGTTGTCGGGGTTGATGACGACCCGGGTGCCGGCGAACTGGCCGCCGAACTCCTCGTCCAGCGTGGTGAACTCCGGGTGCGCGATCGCCGCGAACTCGAACGGCACGTCCGGGTTCTCGAGGACGTACTCCAGCTCCTCGTGGTTCGCCGGGAGGATGACGACGGTCTTCTCGCCCCACGCCTTGCCGACGAACGACGACACGTGCCGGACGGCGTCCTCGACCTCCTTCTGGATGCCGGCGATCGCGTCGGCGTCGTCCGGGTGGCCGATGACGAGGCCGTTCTTGCTCTTCGCGACGGTGATCGGGCCGTTCTCCCACGGGTCGACGCGCACCGAGGTGCCGCTGGTCGTCGCGTCCTGCAGGTCGCGGTCGTTGGCGATCCGCCACGCCTTGCCGTCGCGGACGACGGTGTAGACGACGCGGCGGACGACCGGCTGCGTGTCGTAGCCCTTGAGCTGGTAGTGCAGCGTGAGCACCGGCAGCGCGATGTCGTCGAAGCGCTTGTACCTCTCCCAGTCGACGTTCGCCAGGGAGTACGTCTCGTCGCGTAGCCGGTACTCCCACGACGTGAACTCCAGCTTGCCGAGCGAGTCGAACACCTCGCCCTGCCGCCGGACGAACTCCTCGTCGGTGTCGTCGAGGTCGGCCAGGAACGCCGCCCGGTCCCGCTTGGTCACGGCCGCGGCGCGCCGGTCGAACAGCGCCTCGATCGCGTCGTCGCGCTCCCGCTCGCGCTCGGCGGTCTCGGCCGGGTGCTCGGTGACGACGTGCTGCTCGAGCGCGACCGAGTACGGCATCCCCAGCGGCGGCGCCTCGCGCGCCGCGAGGACCGCCGAGTCGGCGGCGAGCACGGACAACGCCAGCGCGCCCACCAGCCACGGCAGGCGCGCGCGGACCACCCCCACGACGCGCATCCCCCGATGCTAGGAGGCGGTACGGCGCGCAGTGGGGCGAATCGGAAAGAACACGGCCTCGAACGCCCCGCGCGGTGACAAGATGAGGAGGCACCTTCGGTCCACGCGGAGTGGAGCACTTTGTCATGACCACGACCAAGGCGGTCGCCGAGCTCGACCGCGTCGTCATCCGGTTCGCCGGCGACTCCGGCGACGGCATGCAGCTCACCGGCGACCGGTTCACCAGCGCGACGGCGGCGTACGGCAACGACCTCGCGACGCTGCCCGACTTCCCCGCCGAGATCCGCGCGCCAGCCGGGTCCCTCGCCGGCGTGTCGGGCTTCCAGATCCACTTCTCGTCCGAGGACATCACCATGCCGGGCGACGCGCCCGACGTCCTCGTCGCGATGAACCCGGCCGCGCTGCGCAGCAACGTCCGCGACCTGCCGCCCGGCGGCACGCTGATCGTCAACGAGGACGCGTTCACCGAGCGCAACCTCGAACGCGTCGGCTACTCGACCAACCCGCTCGACGACGGCAGCCTCGAGGCGTACACGGTCTACCGGCTGAACCTCACGTCGCAGACGATGAAGGCGGTCGAGGGTCTCGAGATCAGCAAGAAGGAGGCCGAGCGCACCAAGAACATGTACGCGCTCGGGCTCATGTCGTGGATGTACGGCCGCCCGACCGACGCCACCGAGGAGTGGATCGCGGCGAAGTTCGCGTCGAAGCCGGCGATCCGCGAGGCGAACCTCAAGGCGTTCCGCGCGGGCTGGAACTTCGGCGAGACCACCGAGCTCATCGCGGGCTCGTACGTCGTCAAGCCGCAGCAGGCGCAGCCCGGCACCTACCGCAACATCAGCGGCAACACCGCGCTGGCGTACGGCATGGTCGCCGCGTCGCGGCTGTCCGGGCTGCCGCTGTTCCTGGGCAGCTACCCGATCACGCCGGCGTCGGACATCCTGCACGAGCTGTCCAAGCACAAGAACTTCGGCGTGCGGACGTTCCAGGCCGAGGACGAGATCGCCGCGGCGGCGTCCGCGCTGGGCGCGGCGTTCGGCGGCGCGCTCGCGATCACCACGACGGCCGGCCCCGGCGTCGCGCTGAAGTCCGAGACGATCTCGCTCGCGGTCGCGGTCGAGCTGCCGCTGGTCGTCGTGAACATCCAGCGCGGCGGCCCGTCCACCGGCCTGCCGACGAAGACCGAGCAGAGCGACCTGTTCCAGGCGATGTACGGCAGGCACGGCGAGTCGCCGATGCCGATCGTCGCCGCGTACTCGCCGAGCGACTGCTTCTACGCCGCCATCGAGGCGTGCCGCATCGCGACGAAGTACCGGACGCCGGTGTTCCTGCTCTCCGACGGGTTCCTGGCCAACGGCGCCGAGCCGTGGCTGCTCCCGAAGGAGGAGGACCTGCCGGACCTGCGGGTGTCGTTCGCCGAGGGCCCCAACCACGGCGACGAGTTCTGGCCGTTCCTGCGCGACCCCGAGACGCTCGCCCGGCCGTGGGCGGTGCCGGGCACGCCCGGGCTGATGCACCGCATCGGCGGCATCGAGAAGGCGGACGGCACGGGCCACATCTCCTACGACCCGGCCAACCACCAGCTCATGTCCGAGCTGCGCCGCGACAAGGTCGCGGGAATCGCCGGCGACATCCCGCCGCTCGAGGTCGACGACCCGTCCGGCAAGGCGCGGGTCCTGGTGCTCGGCTGGGGCTCGACGTGGGGCGCGATCCGCGCGGCCTGCCGCCGGGCCCGCACCCGGAACATCGACGTGGCGCAGGCCCACCTGCGCCACCTCAACCCGTTCCCGGCCAACACCGGCGAGGTGCTGCGGTCGTACGACCGGGTGCTGATCCCGGAGATGAACCTGGGCCAGCTCCTGACGATGGTGCGCGCGCAGTACCTCGTCGACGCGAAGGGCCTGAACAAGATCATGGGCCGGCCGTTCACGGCCGGCGAGATCGCCGACGAGATCGAGGAGCTGGCCCGATGACGGCCACGAGCACCGAGGGCGGCCCCGTCGCCCTCACCAAGAAGGACTTCACCTCCGACCAGGAGCCGCGCTGGTGCCCCGGCTGCGGCGACTACGCGATCCTCGCGGCCGTGCAGTCGCTGATGCCGGAGTTCCACCGGCCGCCGCACGAGGTCGTGTTCGTGTCGGGCATCGGCTGCTCGTCGCGGTTCCCGTACTACATGAACACGTACGGCTTCCACACGATCCACGGCCGCGCGCCGGCGATCGCGACCGGCCTCGCGGTGACGCGGCCGGACCTCGACGTGTGGGTCATCACCGGCGACGGCGACGCGCTGTCGATCGGCGGCAACCACTTCGTCCACCTGATGCGGCGCAACGTCAACCTGAAGATCCTGCTGTTCAACAACCAGATCTACGGCCTGACGAAGGGCCAGTACTCGCCGACGTCCGAGATCGGCAAGGTCACGAAGTCCACGCCGTTCGGCTCGGTGGACCACCCGTTCAACCCGGTGTCGCTGGCGATCGGCGCGGAGGCGACGTTCGTCGCGCGGTCGCTCGACGTGGACAAGGCGCACCTGACCGAGGTGCTGCGCCGCGCGTACCAGCACCGCGGCACCGCGCTGGTCGAGATCTACCAGAACTGCAACATCTTCAACGACAACGCGTTCCTCAACATCACCGGCCGCGAGACCCGCGACGAGTTCCAGATCCGGCTCAAGCACGGCGAGCCGATCCGCTTCGGTCCGAACGGCGAGCACGGCGTGATCATGGGCTCCGGAGGCAACTGCGAGATCGTCGACGTCGCCGAGGTGGGGGAGGACCGGCTGCTCGTGCACGACGAGCACTCGGAGAACCCCGGGCTCGCGTTCGCGCTCTCGCGGCTCGCGCACGGGCCGTCGTCGCCCACGCCGATCGGCATCTTCCGCGACGTCGAGCGGACGTCGTACGGCGAGGAGATGGACCGCCAGGTGGCCGCCGCGACCGCGACGAAGGGGTCGGGTGACCTGATGGCGTTGCTGCACAGCGCGGACACGTGGGACGTCACCTGATCCTCGCCTGCGACAACTGCATCCCGGGTGACGCGTCGGGCTGGTACGCGCCGCTCGCGCTCGCGCTGCTCGTGTCGCTCGTCCTGGCGGGCTGGTGCGGGTGGGTCGCCCTGGGGCACGAGGGCGCGCGCGCGGTCGCGGCGAAGGTCGCCGCCGCCGCGCTCGCGATCGTCCCCGCCGCGTCCATGCTCGCGATGGCGACCGACGTCGGGCGCGGCAACCTCGTCTGCGGGTCGGCGCTGTCGTCGTCGCTCGAGCGCGGCGTGCCGAACGACGCCGCGCTCGACGAGAACCAGACGTTCTGCAAGGAGAGGGGCGAGGCGGTCGTGCGCGGCGCCGCGACCGCGACGGGCACCGCGGTCGTCGCCTCGGCGCTGCTGATGGCGTACGCGTCGGTGCCGCGACGGCCGCGCGCCGCGCTCGCGTGATCTTCCGGCGCCGCCGCCGTGGCGCCGCCGTCGTGCCGCTGGCCGACGACGGGACGTTGACGACGGTCGGGCAGGGCGACGACGTCGAGCACGGCGACGGCGCCGCCGTCGAGGCGATCGCGGCGTCCGGCGTGGACCTCGCGTCGCCGGTGCTGCTGCGCCACGTGCTGCTCGTCCGCGACCCCGCGCAGGCGGAGGCGCTGGCGGCCGCGGTGACCGCCGACGGCTACGACGTGCGGATCGACACCGTCGACGGCGGGCTGACCTGGATCGTCCGGGCGAGCGAGACGGCGTTGCTGACGGCGGTGCACGTGGCCCGGGCGCGGGCGCGGTTCACGTCGCTGGCCAGCCGGCACGGCGCCGAGTACGACGGGTGGGAGGCGGCGGCACCGTAGGCTACGATGCCGAACGCCGTTCCGTACCTGTGGAGGATGCATGGCCTCGGGCACCCGTCCCACCGGCGCGACGCTGAAGCCGGTCGCGAAGGCGCACTCCGGCGTCCGCTCCTGCCCGGTCTGCGGCGAGCGGCTCTCGTCGTACAACCCCGGCCCGAACTGCTGGACGCACACGGTCGGCATCCCGTGGCGCGGCCCCACGGCCAAGCCGAAGTAGGCATCCCCACGTCCGTGCTCGCCGCGGAGCGGCGCATCCTCGACGTGCCGCTGTCCGACATCGTCCGCGGCGGCCTCAAGGTCCTCGTCATCCTCGTGCTCGCGGTGCTCACCGTCCGCGTCGCGCGCCGTGCCGTGCCGCGCGCGGTCGGCCGGGTCGCCGACGCGTCGCGCGGGGACGTCCGCTGGGAGCAGCGCACCCGGACGCTGTCCGGCACGCTCGTCTCGGTCGTCGGCGTGATCGTGTGGGCGACGGCGTTCGTCACGGTGATCGGCCAGCTCGGCGTCAACCTCGGCCCGCTGCTCGCCGGTGCGGGCGTCGTCGGCCTCGCCGTCGGCTTCGGCGCGCAGCAGCTCGTGCGCGACGTCATCAGCGGGTTCTTCGTGCTGGTCGAGGACCAGTACGGCGTCGGCGACACGGTCACCGCCGGCGGCGTCACCGGCACCGTCGAGTCGATGACGTTGCGGCTCACCCGCATCCGCGGTGACGACGGCGTGCTGCACCACCTGCGCAACGGCGACCTCGGCACCGTGTCCAACGCCTCCCGCGGCTACGGCGTCGCGACCGTCACCGTGCCGGTGCCGCCGGACGCCGACGCGGCCGCGGTGGAGGAGCGCATCCGGCTCGCGATGGCCGCGCTGGTCGAGTCGGGGGAGGTGGACGGGCTGCTGCTCGCCGACCCGCAGGTGCTCGGCGTGACCGGCTTCCGCGAGGCCAACGCCGCGCCGATCCTGACCGTCAACGCGCGGGTCCGCCCGGAGGGGCGCTCGCGGGTGCAGCGGGTGCTGCTCCAGCGGGCGCTGGCGGCCGTGCCGGAGCCGCCGCCGCCGAAGCGCCGCCGGTCCTCCTAGCCGCGCGCCCAGGCGGGCAGCGGCTCGGCCCGGGCCAGCCACTCCGCCGGCACGCCCGCGAGACCGGTGCGCGCGGCGACGACGCCGCCGGCGATCGCGCACGTGGTGTCGCGGTCGCCGAGCGCGGAAACCGTGCGCCACAGGCACTCCGCCAGGTCGTCCGGCGACGTGGCCGCCGACCACAGCGCGAACGGCACCGTGTCCCGCGCGGACAGCTCGCTGCCGTTGCCGAGCACGGCGGCCGCGTGCGCGGGCTCCGCGCTGCGCAGCCGGTCCGCGCGGCGCAGCCGGTCCGCGACGTCGCCCGGCGGCGTCCGGTCGGCCACCTCGTCGAGCAGCGCCGGCGGCGGGTCGGAGCCGCGGGACGCGGCGAGCAGCGACGCGGCGACGGCCACCGCGACGGCGCCCGCCGCGGCCTCCGGGTGCGCGTGCGTGACGGCGGCGCTGCGCGCCGCCTCGGCCGCGGCGGTGTCGGCGTCGCCGGCGAACCACGCGCCGAGCGGCGCGACGCGCATGGCGGCGCCGTTGCCGTACGACCCGAGGCCGCCGAACGCCTCCCGCGTCACCTCCGCCCACGGCCGGCCCGCGCCGACGTCGCGGAGCACGCGGTGCATCGAGGCGCCGTAGCCGCGCGACGGGTCGTAGCCGCGGGCGAACGCCGCGGCCAGCGCGTCCTGGTCGACGCGGCCGTGCGCGCGCAGCACCTCGACCACCGACAGCGCCATCGCGGTGTCGTCGGTCCAGCGCCACACCGGCGGCGACAGCACGCGCCCGGCCACCGCGCGCTCGGCGTGGGCCGTGAAGAAGCTCTCGCCGAACGCGTCGCCGAGCGCCAGCCCGGCCAGCGAGTCGTACGCGGCCGTGCGGTCGTCCGGGGGAGCGTTCAGTCGAGCGCCAGGTCGGCGAGCAGGCTGAGGCGCATCGCCTCCGGGATCGGCGCGGAGTCCGAGTAGTTCGGGTGGTCCACCGCGACCTCGACCGGGACCGACGGGTCGCGGAACGCGTCGCGCTGCTCGTCGGTCAGCGGGAAGCGCAGGTAGTGGACGGTCGCGGTGTAGTCCTCGCGCGAGCGGCCCTCCTCGCCGACCGCCGTGGCGACCGAGCCGCCGACGTCGAGCGAGAAGCAGTCCTCGATGCCGACCAGGCGCGGCAACTCGGCCTTGAGCGTCGCCATGTCCGGCAGCTCCAGGAACAGCGTCGCGGAGAGCTCGTGCGGCGTCGGCATGAGCGGGTTGTAGACGTCGAGCTCCTCGCCGATCTTCGCGAGGTCGGTGGTCTGCTCGACGAACAGCATCTCCTGCACCTGGTGGCGCAGCGTGTCGTGGTTCTCGAAGACGAGCGTGACGACGTCGCCGAGCGAGATGCGGCGGCGCTTCTTCAGCGCGATGGCGGCGGCCCGCGACTCGGCGCGGCGCGCGGCGTACGCCGCGAGGTCGAGCTCGAGGTCGTCGAGCGTGAGCTTCTTCATGGCACTCCTGGCGAGAGGCGCCGGCCGCCGCGCGGGGGTTCGCGGCGGCCGGCGCCCGCTTCGTGACGCCGGGTGGCGGCGTTACGCGTTGGCCTGCACGGACTCGAGGCCCTTCTGGAACCGGCCCGCGTGGCTCTTCTCCGCGCGGGCGAGCGTCTCGAGCCACTCCGCGATCTCCTCGAAGCCCTCGTCCCGCGCGGTGCGGGCGAAGCCGGGGTACATCTCGGTGAACTCGTACGTCTCGCCGTCGATGGACGACTGGAGGTTGTCGGCGGTCTTGCCGACCTTGGAGCCGGTGACCGGGTCGCCGACCTCGGCGAGGAAGTCGAAGTGGCCGAACGCGTGGCCGGTCTCGCCCTCGGCGACGTCACGGAACAGGCCCGCGATCTCCGGGTAGCCCTCGATGTCCGCCTTGCGGGCGAAGTAGAGGTAGCGGCGGTTGGCCTGGCTCTCGCCGGCGAACGCCTCCTTGAGGTTCTCGTGCGTCTTGCTGCCTGCGAGCGACGGCATGTGGTGCTCCTCCTACTGCGTGGGTGGCGTGGTCGGTGGCGTGACGGTCTGACAGGTCGGGCAGAGCCCGGTGAAGCGCAGGTCGTGGCCGGTGACGGCGAAGCCTGACACCTCGGCGACCTCGCGCGCGAGCCGCGCGGGCAGCGGCGCGTCCACGTCGGCCGCGGCGCCGCAGCGGACGCAGACGACGTGGTCGTGGCGGGCCGTGTTGGCGTCGTAGCGCGAGGCGGTGTCGCCGAGGTCGAGCTCCAGCGCCTGGCCGGAGTCGACCAGCAGGTTCAGCGCGCGGTACACGGTCGCGGCGCCGATCCCCGGCGCGGTGCGCCGGACGCGGTCGAGCACGTCCTGGGCCGTGGGGTGGTCGTGCGAGGCGCGGAGGACGTCGAGGACCGCGCGCCGTTGCGGCGTCAGCCTCGTCTCCATCGTTCCGCTCCAGGGGTCAGGTGGTGAGAACGGTTCTCAGTATCGGCCGGGCGGTCGCGGCGCGCAAACCGAGCGCGCGCGCCGCGATAGCATCCGCGCCGATCCCCGAACGTGAGAGCAGGTGTCCCCAGCGTGGCCGTCGTCCTCGTGTACGCCACCGATGCCACGGTGCGCGACCAGGTGCGGCTGGCCATCGGCCGGTCGCCCGCCGCGGGCGTGTCGGTCGACCGTTACGTGGACACCGACGACGCCGACGAGGTGGTCCGGCTCGCCGACGAGGGCGTTCCGGACCTGCTCGTGCTCGACGGGGAGGCGTGGCCGACCGGCGGGCTCGGGCTGTGCCGCCAGCTCAAGAACGAGCTCTCGTCGCCGCCCCCGGCGCTCGTGCTGATCGGCCGCCGCGACGACCGGTGGCTCGGCGAGTGGTCGCAGGCCGACGCCGTCCTGATGCACCCGATCGACGCCGTGGAGCTCGCGCGGGCTGCCGTGTCCCTGCTGTCACCCGTTGGCGCCGACAAGGAGAGAACGTGAACACCGAGGCTTGGTGCGGCAACTGCGGCGAGGCGTTCCGGCTCGCCCAGGTGGTCGAGGAGGGCGTCGGGGGGCGCTGCCCGCGCTGCGGCATCGTGTTCTCGCACGAGTACAACGCCGTCGTGACCTCCGCCGCCGCCGAGGCGATCGCCGCGCACGAGCGGCTGGAGCAGGCGCTGCAGCGGATCGCCGAGATCGCGCCGTTGCTGCACGTCGACCGCGAGGCGCTCTACAAGAGCCTCGACGAGCACCTGCTGCGGTAGTGCGCCGCCCGTGCTGACGCCGCGCGTGCTGACGTCGCCGTGCTGACCTGGCCCGCCGTTCTCGGGCCCCTGCTCGCGGGCGAGGACCTCACGCCCGAGCAGGCGGCGTGGGCGATGGGCGAGGTCATGGACGGCTCGGCCACGGCGGCCCAGGTGGCGGCGTTCGCGGTGGCGTTGCGGGCCAAGGGGGAGACCTCGGCCGAGGTCTCCGCGCTGGTCGCCACCATGCTGTCGCGGGCCCGGCCGCTCGCCGTCGCGGGCCCGGTCGTGGACACCTGCGGCACCGGCGGCGACCGCGCGCACACCGTGAACATCTCGACCATGGCGGCCCTGGTCGTCGCCGGCTGCGGCGTGCCGGTGGTCAAGCACGGCAACCGCGCCGCGTCGTCCACCTGCGGGTCCGCCGACCTGCTCGAGGCGCTCGGCGTGCGGATCGACCTCGATCCCGACGGCGTCGCCGCGTGCGTCGCGAAGGCCGGCATCGGGTTCTGCTTCGCGCCGGTCTTCCACCCGGCGCTGCGGCACGCGCTGGCGCCGCGGCGGGAGATCGGCGTGCCGACGGTGTTCAACTTCCTCGGGCCGCTGACCAACCCCGCGCACGCCTCCGCGCAGGCGGTCGGCGTCGCGGACGCGCGGATGGCGCCGGTGATGGCCGGCGTGCTCGCCGCGCGGGGCGCGTCGGCGCTGGTGTTCCGCGGGGACGACGGGCTGGACGAGCTGACGACGTCCGGCCCCTCGCACGTCTGGGTCGTGCGCGACGGCGCGGTCAGCACGGAGACCGTCGACCCGGCGGCGTTCGGCGTGCCGCGGGCGACGGCGGCGGACCTGCGGGGCGGGGACGCGGCGTTCAACGCGTCGGTCGCGCGGGCGTTCCTCTCCGGCGAGCGCGGGCCGGTGCGCGACGCGGTGCTGCTGAACGCGGCCGCCGCGCTGGCGGCGTTCGCCGCGTCGCCCGGCACCGTCGAGGAACGGCTCGCCGCCGAGCTGCCGCGCGCCGCCGCGGCCGTGGACTCCGGCGCGGCGGCGGCGGTGCTGGAGCGGTGGGTCGCTACAGCGGCTTCGACCACTCCGCCAGCGTGAGGCTCGCGTCCGAGCGCAGCGGCTCGGTGCGGCCGTTGGGGGAGAAGCCGAGGCGCTCGTAGAGGCGGCAGGCGGCGGCGTTGGTCTCCGTCACGCCGAGCCGCACCTCGGCGGCGCCCTGCTCGCGGGCCCACTCGACGACGCGTTCGACGGCCAGCCGGCCCGCGCCGCGACCGCGCGCCTCCGGCCTGGTCCAGACGCCGAAGATCGTGGGCACGCCGTCGTCCAGGAACCCGCCCGCGCAGGACAGCCACTCGCCGCCGGCCTCGGCCAGGTACATCACGGTCTCGGCGCTCCCGGCCATCCGCGCGGTGCGCTCGCGCCAGTCCTCGTCGCTCATGGCGACGGCCTCGGCGTAGGTCGTGCCGTAGGCGGACGGCGTGTCCTGGAGCATCGCCAGGCGGAACGCGCGCCAGTGCTCCCACTCGTCCGCGCGGAGGCGGCGTACCTCCATCAGTCCGCGTCGTCGAAGCCGAGCGAGAACGCCGCGTCGAGGTCGTGCTTCGAGTACGTGCGGAACGCGATCAGCGTCTGCGTGCTGAGGATGCCGGGCACCTTGTTCAGCCGGCCGGCGATGACGTCGGCCAGGTCCTCGTGCGCGCGGACCCGCACCATCGCGACCAGGTCGACGTCGCCGGCGACGGAGTAGACCTCGGTGACGCCGTCGATCTCCGACACCTGCTCGGCGATCTCCGGGATGGCGTCGACGGCGGCGTTGACGAGCACGACGGCGTTGATCACGGCGCCGAGCCTACGACCTTCTCCAGGTAGACGACGTCGAGCAGCCGGCCGAACTTGCGGCCGACCTCCCGCAGCCGCCCGACCTCCTCGTAGCCGGCGCGGGCGAACGCGCGCAGGCTCGGCTCGTTCTCGGCGCAGACGACGGCGAGCAGCGCGTGCAGCCCGGCCGCCCGCGCGTGCTCCTCGGCGAACGCCAGCGCGGCGCGGCCGAGCCCGCGGCCGCACGCGGCGGCGTCGAGGTAGACCGTCACCTCGGCGGTGTCGCGGTAGGCGCAGCGGCCCTTGAACGGCGCCACCAGCAGGTAGCCGAGCAGGTCGCCGTCCGGTGCGGGGCCGGCCTCGGCCCCGCCGCCGGCCTCGCCGGGTGCGGCGTCGCCGGGTGCGGCGTGGCCGGCCGCGTCGTCGGATGCGGAGCCGGCCGCCGCGTCGCCGGGTGCGGCGGCGGCGGTGAGCGCCCACGCGCCGTGCCGGCCGGGCTCGCCGGCGGTCGCCTCGGCCAGCCAGCCGGCGGCGTCCAGCGGCTCGGTCTGGAACGTCGCCGTCGTCTCCGCGACGTAGTGGTTGTAGATCGCGGCGGCGGCGGGCGCGTCGCCGGGGAGGAGCGGGCGGATCACGTACCGAAGGTATCGTCGCCGGACCCCTCACCTCTCAGGAGCTCCCATGCGCCGCGCCTCCCGCCTCCTGCTCGTCGCCGCCGCCGCCCTCGCCACCGCGGCCACCGCCACCCCCGCGTCGGCGGGCCTCCGCGAGTGCATCGCGGCCGCGCAGTCGCCGATCGGCGTGGTCGTCTTCGAGGTCGTGAAGTGCCTGCCCGACCCCGCCTGACCCGGCCGCGCCCGCCGCGCGGCGCGGCGAGCTAGGCGAACGCCCGCACGGGCTGCGCCACCGTCCGCATCGACCTCCTCTCCGGCCACGGGGACACCGGCTCGTACGCGGCGTCCAGCGTGGCGAGCAGCCGCGGTGCCCCGAACGCCGGCGACGCCCACTCGCCCTCCAGGCGGACGAGCCGGGTGCCCGGCACCGCGAGCCAGCGCAGCACGCACTGCAGCTCCTCGCTCGACGCGCACGAGGTCGGCGCGGGCCCCGGCACGACGGTCTCGGCGGTCGCGACGAGCGCCTCGACGTGCGGGCGCGGGTCGACGCCGACCGGCACCGCCCCGGCCGCCGCGAGCCGCCCGTGCTTGACCACCGCGAGGTGCCAGCCGCCGCGGGTGTCCGGCTGCGCCGCGACGAGCAACGGCACCGCCGCGAGCGCGGTGTACTGCTGGTAGCGCGCCGCCGTCCGCACGAACGCCGCCAGCCGGTCGCGCTGCGCCGCGGCGTCCTCGAACCGGTGCCGCGCGGCCAGCTCGTCCATCCGCCGGGCGATCGCCGCGCGCAGCCTCTCGGGGTCCGACCGCACGGCGGCGGTGAACGCGTCGGCGTGCGCGGCGTACGCCTCTTCGCTCTCCTCGGCGTTGCACGGCGCGCCGCACCGCCCCATCTCGCGCAGCGCGCACGGCGCGACGCGGGTCGAGCGGGTGATCTTCATGGAGCACTGGCGCAGCCGGAACGCCTCGTGCGCCGCGATCTTGGCGAGCTCGGCCGTCCGCGTGGAGCCGAACGGGCCGAGGTACGTCGCGCCGTCGTCGGCGACCCGGCGCACGACCGACAGCCGCGGGAAGCGCTCGCGGGTGAGCTTCAGCCACACGGCCCGCTCGGGGTAGCGGGAGCGGCGGTTGTAGCGCGGCTTGTGCTCGGCGATCAGCCGCAGCTCGCGCACCTCGGCCTCCAGCCCGTGGCTGCACTCGACGTGGTCGACCCGCTCGGCGCAGGCGACCATCTCGGCCATCCGGGTGCGCGGCTCGGAGGCGACGAAGTAGTTGCGGACCCGAGTACGCAGGTCCTTCGACTTGCCGACGTAGAGGACGCGGCCGCGGGCGTCGCGGAACAGGTAGACGCCCGGCCGGTGGGGCAGCGCGTCGGCGAGGTGCCGCTTGCGCCGCTGCTCGGGCGAGACGAGAGAGGAGAACGTCCGCAGCTCCTCCAGCGAGTGGACGCCGAGGTTGCCCAGCCGCTCCATCAGCGCGTGCAGCACGTCGGTCGTCGCCTGCGCGTCGGCGAGCGCCCGGTGGCACGGCTGGACCGACGTGCGGAAGACGCGGGACAGCGTGGCGAGCTTCACGTCCGGCGCCTCGTCGCGGGTCAGCACGCGCCGGGCCAGCGTCACGGTGTCGAGGTGGTCGAAGTCCGGCCACTCGTGCCCGGTCGCGTCGCACGCGGCCTTGAGGAACGACAGGTCGAACCGCGCGTTGTGCGCCACCAGCACCGAGCCCCGCGCGAACTCGAGGAACGCCGGCACCACCTGGTCGAGCCGCGGCGCCGCCGCGACCATCGAGTCGGTGATCCCGGTCAGCACCGCGATGAACGGCGGGATCGGGGCGTCCGGGTTGACCAGCGTCTGGAACTCGCCCTCGACCACGCCGCCCCGGACGCGGACGGCGCCGATCTCGGTGATCCCGCAGGTGGCCGGCGAGCCGCCGGTCGTCTCCAGGTCCACGACGACGAACGCCGTCTCGCGCAGCGGCGTGCCCAGCTCGTCGAACGAGCCCTGCACCGCCGTCACCGTCATGCCTGGGGACGTTAGGAGGGGGGTGTGACAAGTTCCGGGCGGCGCGCCGACCCCCCTTGCGGCGAACGCCCGATCCGGCACGATCCGGACAGACGACCACGAGGGGGTGGACGCGATGACGAGAACGCTGCTCGCCGCCGCGGTGCTGGCCGCGACCGTCGCGGTGCCGGCCGGTGCCGCGGCGCCGGTCGTGACGATGGCGGGCACCACGACGTTCCGCGCCGCGCGCGCGGCGTGGGTCGACGTGCGGGTGCCGCGCGACGCGACGGTGGCGACGCCGTTCGGGGACTCGCCGGACCTGCGCGTGCGCGGGTCGGGGCGGGTGACGGCGTTCGTCCTGGCCGGGCGCGGCGACCGGAGCAACGACAGCCTCTACGGCGGCGCGTCGTGGCTCGACGGGGCGACGTTCCTCGTGCCGGCGCACGTCGAGCCCGGCGTCGACGGTGGCTACTTCGAGCAGGTCAAGACGCACGGCGACGTGACGACCGTGCGGGCCGGGACGTACCGGCTGCACCTCGTGCCGGACGGCGGCGCGGCCGAGGTCACGCTGACGCTGCACGGGCTGGCCGGCCGGGCGACGTACGACGTGACCGGGCGCGGCAACGCCGCCGTGGACGGCGGGCAGGTCGTCGGCGCGAACCCGTTCCACGCGACCGTCACCCGCGAGCTGCCGTCGGCCGGCTACGTCATCCAGCTCGCCCGCGCCGAGGTCGCGGTGACGCCGTCGTGGCAGCTCGCCATGTGCTACGGGCCGGTGCCCGACGGGCCGTCCGCGCAGGCGCCGCCCTGCGCGAACGGCCGCAAGCAGAGCCTCGACGAGCGCCGCTTCCCGTACGTGCCGCGCCGCGCGCTGCTGTTCGCCGAGGCGTACCCGCTGGTCCGCGCCGGGACGTCGAGCGTCACCACCACGCTGGCCGTCGAGTCGGTCGTGACGCGCCGGCAGTACGTGTCGGTCTGGGTGGTCCGCTAGCGCCGGGTCAGCCTGACCCGCACCGTCGCGACGGCGGCCACGAACAGGGCCGCGCCCGCGACGGCGTTGGCGCCGGCGCTCACCGCCGCGGCGGTGGTCCCCGCGGTCAGCGCGCCCAGCGCGCCGATCGTCCGTGCCTCGTGCAGCGTCATCGACACCACCTCCTCGTCGCGACGACGTTCTTCCCGCACCGCGCGCGGCCCTGCGCCGGCGGCGCGTGAGGTGCGTCACAACGCCGCCGCGAGGCGGGGTGAGAGGCTTCGCGCCATGACGGACGAGACGCTGGAGGACGTGGCGGCCGCCCTGGAGGAACGCCGCGCGGACGCGTTGCGGATGGGCGGCGACGACCTGGTCGAGCGGCAGCACTCGCTCGGCAAGCTGACCGTCCGCGAACGCCTCGACCTGCTGTTCGACCCCGGGACGTTCGTCGAGTCCGGGGTGTTCGCCGGCGCGGTCGAGTCGCCGCAGTCGCAGGGCAAGCGCACGCCGGCCGACGGGTGCGTCACCGGCGTCGGCGAGGTCGACGGCCGCAAGGTCATGGTGGTCGCGTACGACTTCACGGTGCTGGCCGGCAGCATCGGCCTGCACGGCGAGCGCAAGGCGGCCCGCGCCCGCGACCTCGCGACCCGGCACGGCATGCCGATCGTCTACCTGCTCGACTCGGCCGGCGCGCGCGTGACGGAGACGGTGGGGGCGGCGTTCGCCGGGGCGGGGGACCTGTTCCGCGAGCTGACCATGATGAGCGGCGCGGTGCCGCAGGTCGCCGCGATGATGGGCCCCTGCTCCGCCGGTACGGCGTACATCCCGGCGCTGTGCGACTTCGTGCCGATGGTCAAGGGCACGTCCTCGATGGCGCTGGCCGGCGTCCACCTCGTCCGCGCCGCGACCGGCGAGGAGGTCACCGAGGAGGAGATGGGCGGCAGCGCCGTGCACAACAAGGTGTCCGGCGTCGCCGACCGCGAGGCGAAGGACGACGCGGACTGCCTCGCGATGGTGCGCGAGTACCTGTCGTTCATGCCGAGCCGCTACGGCGACCCGGTGCCGTTGCGCCCGACCGAGGACCCGGCCGACCGGCGCTGCGAGGAGCTGTACGGCATCGTCCCCGCGAACAACCGCCAGGCGTACGACATGCGCCGCGTCCTCAAGGTGATCGCGGACGACGGCCAGTTCTTCCCGATGAAGCCGGACTGGGCGAGGAGCGTCATCACCGGCTTCGCGCGGTTCGGCGGGCGGACCGCCGGGGTCGTCGCGTCGCAGCCGATGCAGATGGGCGGCGCGCTCGACATGCACAGCGCCGACAAGGCGGCCCGCTTCGTCAACCTGTGCGACTCGTTCGAGATCCCGCTGGTCTTCCTGGTCGACGTGCCCGGCTTCCTCGTCGGGAAGAAGGTCGAGCACGACGGGATCATCAGGCACGGCGCGAAGATGCTCTACAACGTCTCCGAGGCCACGGTGCCGAAGGTGACGGTGGTGCTGCGCAAGGCGTACGGCGCCGGCTACTTCGTGATGGCCGGCCGCGCGTACGAGTCCGACCACCTCGTCGCGTGGCCGACCGCGGAGTTCTCGGTGATGGGGCCCGAGGGCGCGGTGAACATCCTGTTCCGCAAGCAGCTCGCGGCGGCCGAGGACGACGAGGCGCGGGAGGCGTTGCGGCAGCAGCTCGTCGCCGGGATCAAGCAGTCGATCGACCCGTACCTCGCGGCGCGGATGGCGTTCGTCGACGACCTGATCGACCCGGCCGACACGCGGCGGCACATCTGCCACGCGCTGGAGGTCGCGGCCGGCAAGACCGTGCTGCGCCCGCGCCGCAAGCGGGGCGTGTCGCCGGTGTAGCCACCGCCGACGAGGGAGAGGATGACGACGTGCCCACGCTGATGTCGCCGACGTCGTCGCTGTTCCTGATCCCGGAGTCGCGCGACCAGCCGATGCACGTCGGGGGGCTGCAGCTCTTCCGTCCTCCGGAGGGCGCCGGGCCCGACTACCTCGCCGACCTGTACCACGACGCGCTGACCCACGCCGACGACGTGGCGCCGCTGTTCCGGCGCCGGCCGTACCGCGGCTGGCGGACGCTCGGGCAGTGGGCGTGGGTGGACGACGCGGACATCGACCTCGAGCACCACATCCGGCACTCGGCGCTGCCCCGGCCGGGCCGCATCCGCGAGCTGCTCGCGCTGACGTCGCGGCTGCACTCGTCGCTGCTCGACCGGCACCACCCGCTCTGGGAGACCCACCTCATCGAGGGCCTGGAGGACGGCCGCTTCGCCGTCTACTCGAAGATCCACCACTCGCTCATCGACGGCGTCTCGGCGCTCCGGCTGCTCGAACGCACGCTGTCGAAGGACCCCGACGACCGCGACGTCCCGATGCCGTTCTCCAACCGGATGTTCCGGCGCCGCCGCGCCGCGGACGGCGACGGGGACGGGCTCGCGTCCAAGGTCGCCAAGGCCGGCGCGAGCGCGGTCACCGACGCGGTCGGGCTGACGCCGCGGCTGCTGAAGATCGGCCTCGACGCGTTCCGCGACGAGGGCGCGGTCGTGCCCGGCCAGGCGCCGCGGTCGATGCTCAACGTCTCCATCACCGGCAGCCGGCGCTTCGCCGCGGACTCGTGGGACCTCGCGCGGATGAAGGCGGTCGGCAAGGCCGCCGGCGCGACGCTCAACGACGTCGTGCTGGCCATGAGCGCGGGCGCGCTGCGCCAGTACCTGCTCTCGCAGGACGCCCTCCCCGACGCGCCGCTCGTCGCGATGACGCCGGTGTCGCTGCGCGGCGACGACGACGAGGAGGCCGGGTCGGTCAGCGTCGGCGCGATCCTGTGCAGCCTCGCCACCGACGTCGAGGACCCGGCCGAGCGGCTGCGCGCGATCAACCGCTCCTCGCGCGACGCGAAGGCGGCGATGGCGGGGCTCTCGCAGCTCCAGGCGACCGCGCTGTCGGCCGCGATGCTGGCGCCGTTGCTGCTGGAGCAGACGCCGGTGAGCGGGCTGGTCCGGCCGGCGTTCAACATCGTCATCTCGAACGTCGCGGGGCCCCGCGACCCCCTGTACTGGAACGGCGCGCGCCTCGACGGCATGTACCCGCTGTCGATCCCGATCAACGGCCAGGCGCTGAACATCACCGTCACCAGCTACGCCGGCCGCGCGCAGTTCGGGCTCACCGGCTGCCGCCGGACGCTGCCGCACATGCAGCGGCTGCTCCAGGGACTCGAGGAGTCGCTGGCCGCGCTCGAGAAGGCGTTCCTCTAGATGGGCCGCTCGGCGGCGGCGCCGCGCCGCGAGGCGCTGGTCGACGCGATCCGCCGCCGCGTCGCGACGGAGGTCGTCGCGCTCGCGGACGTGGACGCGGTGGTGCGCTTCGACGGCGGCCCGGGCGCGCAGGCGGTGGTCGAGCTCAAGCGCGGGCTGGTCAGCGTGGTCGACACCGCGACCGACGTGACGACGACGATCTCGGCCGACCCGGTGACGTTGCTCGACGTGGTCGAGGGGCGGACCAGCGGCGTGGAGGCGTTCCTCGACGGGCGGCTGCGGGTGGACGGCGACCTGTCGCTGTCGCTGCGGCTCGACGGCGTGTTCTCCGGCTCCGACGACGCGCCGCGGCCGGCCAGGTTCCCGCGCGCGGCGATGGTGCGGGCCGGGCGGGTGCGGACGTTCTCGCTGGAGGCCGGCCCGCCGGACGCGCCGCCGGTGGTGATGCTGCACGGGCTCGGCGCGACCAACGCCTCGCTGCTCCCGACGCTGTGGGACCTCGCGACGGACTACCGCGTGCTCGCGCCGGACCTGCCGGGGCACGGCGCGTCGTCGGCGCCGATCGCGCGGTACGACGCGCGGTTCTTCGCGCGGTGGCTCGCGGCGTACCTCGACGCGATGGGCATCGACCGGTGCGTGCTGCTCGGCAACAGCCTCGGCGGCCGCATCTCGCTGGAGATCGCGCTGCTGGAGCCGGACCGCGTCTCGGCGCTGGTGCTGCTGGCGCCGGCGGTGGCGTTCCGCCGGCTGCGGCAGTTCGTGCCGCTCGTCCGGCTGCTGCGACCGGAGGCCGCGGCGCTGCCGTTGCCGATGACGCGCGGCATGGCGCGGGCGACGCTGCGCGCGATGTTCTCGCGGGCGTCGCGGCTGACGCCGCAGTCGTACGACGCGGCGGCGGGGGAGTTCGTGCGGGTCTACAAGCGGGCGCCGTACCGGATCGCGTTCTTCGCGTCGTTGCGGCAGATCTACCTCGACGACGCGTTCGGCGAGCAGCGCGGCTTCTGGAGCCGGTTGCCGACGCTGCAGCCGCCGGCGCTGTTCATCTGGGGTGCCCGCGACCGGCTGGTGCCGGCCGGGTTCGCGCGGCACGTCGTCGAGGCCGTGCCGCGCGCGCGGTCGATCGTGTTCGAGGACTGCGGGCACGTGCCGCAGTTCGAGCTGCCGGAGCGGACGCACCGCGAGGTGCGGGCGTTCCTCCGGTCGCTCTAGGCGGACTCGCCGTCGCCGCAGCCGAGCAGCGCGGTGGCGTACCAGCCGGGCTTGAGCGCCGGGTTGGCCTGGAGCTCCGCGGAGCCGCGCTTGGTCGAGCCCTTGATCGCGTGCGAGAACGTGCAGACGTACGAGCCCCAGTCGTTGTCGACGCAGCGCACCAGCCGCAGGTCCGGCGCGTAGTCGCGCATCGCGACGAGCATGTCGCGCGCGGCCGGGTTGGTGACGTGGCGCAGCGCGACGTCGTCGTGCCGGGTGTACGCGCGGGCCAGGTAGCGCATCGCGGCCTCGGGCGTGTGCCAGCGGCCGTAGTCGACCCAGCGCGGCGTCTTGCGGGGCGTGGTGACGCGGCCGGTGTCGAACGGCGGCGGCTCCACCGCGGGCTCGGCGTGCTCGTGGTCGTGGCCGGCGTGGTCGTGCGTCTCGCTCGGGTGGTAGGCGGCGGGGCGCGTGGCGGACCGGCCGGGCTCGTCGCGCGGCGCGTCGCCGGCGATGCCGGCGCTGTGCGCGGCGGGGTCGACGGGGGCGACCGCGTGGCGGGTCGCGGCGGTGCCGCAGGCGGTGGTGGCGGCGAGCGTCGCGAGGGTCGCGACGGCGAGGTAGGTACGCATGCCCGGACGACGCCGTAGCGGCCCGGTCGGTTGCATCACTCCGAGAAGCGGTCCGCCCAGAACTCGCCGGGCGGCTGCGTCCGCCACCGGCGGCGGCGGCGCAGGTGCCGTACGACGAGCGCCACGACCAGCCCGGCGGCGAGCACCAGCGCGACGTAGAACAGCGGCTGGTAGAACATCCCGGCGCACAGCAGCGCGAACCACGCGCCCGCCAGGTCGGCGTCGCGGCGGGCCCAGCGCTGCTCCAGCCGGCGGTCGGTCACGCGTAGCCCCGCAACGCCGCCGCGGTCACCTCCTCGTCGCAGGCGGTGCGGGCGCCGTACGCCGTCTGCAGCGCGAACGTCGCGGCGTACGCGCGCGCCCGGTCCAGCCGCGTGCCGTCGTGGCGGACGCTCGCCGCCTCGATCGTCGCCACCAGGTCCCAGCCGTAGGTCGTGGCGAGCGACGCGAGGTCGTACGCGGGGTCGCCGACGTGGACCTGCGCCCAGTCGAGGACGCCGGTGAGCCGCGTCTCGTCGGCGTCCCACAGCAGGTTCGCGCCGGTGAAGTCGCCGTGCACCAGCTCGGTGGCCGGTGCCGACGCGGCGGCCGCGACGGCGGCGTCGAGCTCGCCGGCCGCCCGGCTCCGCCCGGCCGGCGAGAGGCGGTCGAACAGGTCGTCGCGGATCGCCCCGGCGAGGTCGGGGAACGTCGCGCGCAGCGGCGCGTTCGCCAGCGTCGTGGCGAGGTCGCCGTCGATCGGGACCTCGGCCAGCGCGTCGAGCACCCGCGCGATCTCGTCCGCGAACCGGTACGCCATCGCGCCCACCGCGTCGACGGCGGCCGGGTCGAGGTGGTCGCCGTCGAGGAACCGCTGCCCGACGAACGCCCGTCCCAGCGGCGCGTCCGAGCGGTCGAGGAACACCTCGGGCAGCAGCACGCCCGGGTCGCGGAGCTGGGCGAGCGCGGCGACCTCGCGCGGCAGCGCCTCGCGCGCGCGCTCGTGCCGCGGGAAGCGGAACGCCGCCGCCGTCCCGACGAGCACCACGTCGTGGTCGCGGCCGGCGTGCAGGCGTACCGCGTCGCGGCCGAACGACCCGTCCCACGCGGTGGCGACGATGCCGACGTACGTCGAGAGATCGGGCACGGGTGCATCATGGCGCGCGTGGTGCCGGAGCCGGTGCAGGAGGACGCGCGCGCCGCGGCGGACCTGGCGCGGTCCGTCGTCGCGGGCGGCGCGTCGCTGGCGTCCGTCGGGCTGCTGGACGAGTCGCTGCCGTGGGCGGTGCGCGTGGAGGTGGCGCGCGAGGCGGGGCGCGGGTCGTGCGCGTCGGGCCTGGCGGCGTTCGGGGCGGAGCCGGTGCTCGCGGCGGCGGTGCTCTGCGGCGCGGGGGAGGCGGCGGCCGAGACCGGGATGGCGTACGCGCGGGAGCGGGTGGTGTTCGGGCGGCCGCTCGCCCGGATGCCGGTGCAGCGGCACGCGTTCGCGACGGTCGCCGCGCAGGTCGAGGCGGCCACCGCGCTGGTACGCCGGGTGGCGGCGTTCCGCGACGGCTTCTTGCCCGTGGCGGCGGTCGAGGAGGCGGCGGTGCTGCCGTACGCGCTGGACGCCGCGTGGGCGGCGGTCGAGGCGGCGTTGCAGGTGCACGGCGGCTACGGCTACACCGACGAGTACCCGGTCTCCCGGATGTGGACCGAGGTCGCGGCCGCGCGTGTAACGCACGGCGCGCGGCCACCGATGTCGGGGGCATGACGCGACGCATCGGTGCCGTGCTGTTCCTGCTGTTCCTGTCGGTGTGTGTCGTCCCGGCGGGTCCGGCGTCCGCCTCGTCCGCGACGGTGACGATCGGGTCGACCCTGAGCCCGGCGTCGTTGTCGGTCGCGACGGGGACGACCGTGACGTGGCGCAACGCCGACTCCGACCGGCACCGGGTGCGTACGACGTCGGCGCCGGTGGAGCTCGACTCGAACGACCTGGAGCCGGGGGAGTCGTGGTCGTTCACGTTCTCGGTGGCGGGGACGTACCGCTACGTCGACCACCGCGACGAGGACGACTCGGCGTACTGGGGGACCGTGACGGTCTCGTCCGGCTCGTCGGGCGGCTCGGCCGGCGGCGGCTCGGCGGGCGGCGGGTCGGCCGGCGGCTCGACCGGCGGGTCCACGGGTGGCTCGGCCGGGAGCACGGCGCCGGCCACGGCGACCGTCGGGATGGCCGGGCGGGCGTTCTCGCCGTCGTCGGTGCGCGTCGCGGCCGGCGGCACGGTGACGTTCGCGAACACCGACGATCGCTCGCACACCGTGACCGCGGCGGACGGCTCGTTCGAGTCGGGCGTGCTGAGCGCGGGCGGCCGGTGGGCGCACCGGTTCGCGGCGGCGGGGAGGTTCCGCTACTTCTGCTCGATCCACCCCGACATGACCGGAACGGTCCTCGTCCCCTCGTCCACCGGTGCCGTGCCGGCGCCCGCCGCACCGCGGCCGGCGGCCGGCGCGCCGGGCGCGGCCGGCGGGGCTCCGGGCGGCGCCCGCCGTCCCGCCGTCGCGGCCGGGCTCCGCGCGGGTCACCGTGATCGACTTCGCGTTCACCCCCGCCCGGCTGTCGGTGCACGCCGGCGACACGGTGTCGTGGGTCAACACCGGCGCGTCGCCGCACACCGTGACCGCGTCGGGTGGCGCGGCGTTCGGGACGCCCATGCTGGCGGCCGGGGCGACGTACCGGACGGTGCTGCGGAGCGTGGGGACGTTCTCCTACGTCTGCGCCTTCCACCCGCAGATGCGCGGCGTGGTCGACGTGCGGCCCGCGTCGGCGGCGTTGCCGGCGCCGGTGGCCGCGGCGCCCGCACCGGCCGCGATCGGGCCCTCCGCCGCGGCGGGCTCGGACGGGGCCGCGCCGGCCGCGCTCGGCGCGTCGCCGCCCGGCGCGGGGTCGCCGTCGTCGGCGCCCGACGTACGGTCCGTCGCCGCCACGTCGATGTGGGAGAGCCCGATCGTGGCGTGGACGTTCTGGGGCGGGATCGCGCTGGTGGCGTTCCTCTCCGTGGCGTGGTGGCGCGGGCGCGAGCCGGTCTAGGCTCGGCGGCGTGCCCGTCGCCCCGCCCACGAACGACACCCGCTGGCGTTGCGCGGCCTGCGGCAACCTCACCCGGTTCGACGTCGTGCGCACGCTGCGGCTGCGCGAGTACGTGCACGCCGACCTGACCGGCGAGACCGCCGTCGAGGAGTCGGAGACGCTCGGGGAGACCGTCGAGCACGTGACCTGCCGCTGGTGCGGGGCCGTCGACCAGGTGGAGCTGGTGCCGCGGCCCGCCGCGTCCGAGGCGCCCGCACCGGCGCCCTCCGCCGCCCCCGCTGCACCCGCACCGGCGCCCTCCGCCGCCCCCGCACCGGCGCCGGCGCCGGCACCGGCATCAGCGCCGGCCGTGCCGTGACCGCGCCCGCCGCGCCGTGACCGCCGGGCCCCACCCCGGCCCGCTCGCCGGCCTGCGCGTCCTCGACCTGTCCCGCCTGCTGCCGGGCGGCTACTGCACCCTGCTGCTCGCCGACCTCGGCGCCGACGTGCTCAAGGTCGAGGAGCCGGGCAAGGGCGACTACCTGCGCTGGATGCCGCCGTACACGTCCTCCGGCGAGGGCGCGATGCACCTCGCGCTCAACCGCGGCAAGCGTTCGATGACGCTCAACCTCAAAGTGTCACAGGGCCGTGATGTGCTCCGCAGGCTCGTCCGGGAGGCGGACGTGCTCGTGGAGTCGTTCCGACCGGGCGTCATGGACCGGCTCGGAGTGGGATGGGAGGTGCTGTCGGCAGACAACCCACAACTGATCTACGTCGCGATCTCCGGCTACGGCGCCGACGGCCCGTACGCCGACCGCGCGGGTCACGACATCAACTACCTCGGCTACGCGGGCGCGCTGTCGTTCACCGGCCACCCCGACACGGGCCCGTGGCAGCCGGGGCTGCAGATCGGTGACCTCGGCGGCGGCGGGCTGACGGCGGCCGTCGCGATCCTGGCCGCGCTGCACGCGCGCGCCGCGACCGGGACCGGGCAGCTCTGTGACGTGTCGATGACCGACGGGGTGCTGTCGTGGCTGACGCTCGCGGCGGGAGCGTTCGCGGCGACCGGCGTACCGCCGCGTCCCGGCACGGAGACGCTGAACGGAGGCCTCGCCTGCTACGGCGTGTACCGCTGCGCCGACGCGCGCCACGTCACCGTGGGCGCGTTGGAGCCGCAGTTCTTCGCCGCGCTGTGCCGTGCGCTCGGTGTGGAGGAGCTCGTCCCGTGGCACCTCGACCCCGCGCGGCAGGGCGAGCTGCGCGCGCGGCTGGAGGCGGTGTTCGCGACGCGGACGCGCGACGAGTGGCTGGACGTCCTGGTGCCGGCCGACTGCTGCGTGGGCCCGGTGAACGACCTCGCGGAGGCGTTCGCCGACCCGCAGGTCGCCGCGCGCGGCATGGTCGTGCCCCAGGAGCTGCCGGACGGGACGGCGTTCGCCCAGCTCGGGGTCGTGCCGCGCTTGTCGGCCACCCCGGGCCGGGTGGGTGGCGTCGCGTCGCGGCTCGGCGCCGACACGGAGGACGTGCTGGCGGCGCTCGGCTGCGCCCCGGACGAGGTCGCCGCGCTGCGGACGGCGGGGGCGGTGTGACCGCCGACCCGCCGCCCGGCGTCGTGCCGCCCGAGGACGCCACCCCGCCGGAGGACGCGGCCCCGCCGGAGGACACCGCCCTGTCCGAGGACGCCGCCCCGGCGGGGGGCGCGCCCGACGGCGCGCCCGCCGACGCCCCCACGGACGCCCCGGCCGCGCTCCCGCTGCCGGACGCGGTGCGCCAGCGCGTGCTCGGCTACGCCGCCAGCGCGCTCGGCGCGCTCGAGCCCGGCGACGTTCCGGCGCCGCTGAAGCGCTTCGCGTCGTTCCAGCCGGCCAAGCGCGCCCGCCTGGCCGGGCCGGCCCTGGCCGCCACGCTGGAGTCGACGCCGGGCTTCCGGCACGCCACCGGCATCGTCGCCCGGCTCACGCACCCCGAGCTCGCCGCCGCGGTCGAGGCGGGCACCGTCCCGCCCGCGGCGGACCCGGCGGAGGCGGCGGCGTTCGCGTTCCTGCTGCGCCCGGACGGCTGGGAACGCCTCGTCGCCCGCTGCGCCGACGTCCTGGCCGAGGCGGCGACCGGCGCGCGCGCCGAGGAGGAGGCGGCCGAGGTGGCCCGGCTGCGCGCCGAGGCCGACACCGCCCGCCGCGCCGCGAAGGCCGAGCAGGACCGGCTGCGGGCCGAGATCGGGTCGTTGCGCGCCGAGCTCGACGCCGCCCGCCGGGCCGCCCGCACCGCCGCCGACGCCGTACGCCGGGCCGAGGCGGCGACCGCCGCCGCCGAACGCGACCTCGCCGCCGCCCGCGACGCCGCCGCCCGCGACGCGGCGACCGCCGACGCGCAGGCCCGCCGGGCCCGCGCGCGGATCGCCGAGCTGGAGACCCAGCTCGAGTCCGCCCGCCGGGCCGGCCGCGACGAGCGCTCCGGCGACGTCGTACGCCTGCGCGTCCTCCTCGACGCGATCGTCAACGCCGCCGCCGGGCTCCGCCGCGAGCTCGCCCTCCCCACCACCACGGAACGCCCCGCCGACCTCGTCGAGGGCGGCGGCCCCGCCGCGACCCGCTCCGCGCGGGGGCTCGGGCCGGGCGACGCGGCGTACCTCGACGCGCTGCTGTCCGTGCCGACCTGCCACCTCGTCGTGGACGGCTACAACGTCACCAAGACCGGCTACCCGTCGCTGTCGCTGGAGGAGCAGCGTTCGCGGCTGGTCGCGTCGCTGCGGGCGCTCGCCGCCCGGACCGGCGCGGAGGTGACGTGCGTGTTCGACGGCTCGACCGTCGCGTCGGCGGCCCCGCTCGCGACCCGGCAGGTGCGGGTGCACTTCACGCCGGAGGGGCGGACGGCGGACGAGGCGATCGCGACGTTCGTCGCGGCCGAGCCGCCGGGCCGGCCGATGGTGGTCGTGTCGTCGGACCGCGAGGTGCAGGACGCCGCCGAACGCTCCGGCGCCACCGCCGTCCCGTCCGCCACGCTGCTCGCCCTGATGGCCCGCTGAGCAGGCCCCGTGCCACCGTTCGGCGCCCCGCCGCGGTTTTTGTCACACCCCCCTCCTACGGTTGTCGCAGTGACCGAGACGACCTCCTGGAGGCCCCGTTGAGCAGCGACTTCCTGCGCGCACCGTTGCGCGCCCTGCCCGCCGAGTCGGGCTGCGTCATCGACTGCGACACCTGCACGGTGCGCGGCGACGCGTGCGCGGACTGCGTCGTCAGCGTGATGCTCGGCGGCCCGCCCGACGTCGTGGCGGAGGAGGAGCGCCGCGCGCTCGGCGTGCTCGCGGGCGCCGGGCTCGTGCCGCCGCTCCAGATGACCGCGCCGCCGGAGGCGCCCGGCCCGCCCGAGGTGCCCGGCCCGCCCGAGGCGCCCGGCTCACCCGAGCCGCCGGGCCCGCCCGAGGCGCCGGGCCCGCCCGAGCCGGCCGGTCCCCCCGAGGTGCCCGCCCCGCCCGAGACGCCGCCGGGCGACCCCGCCGTCACCCCCGGGGAGGGGACGCGTTAGGCTCCCGGAGGCTGCCGCGGGGCGTACCGGTTGATCCGGTCGAACGTCACTCGGTAGCCTTCGTACCGGTTCCGTACGACTTGCCACCCACACGGGCGGCGGTACGGGACACCGCCGAGTCCCAGGGGACGCGTCGCTACGGCGCGTGCCAGGGAGCCGGGGAACCACGTTCCTCGGGGTGAATCGGGCCGAACGCCGCCGCGGCGCCCCCGCGCGGCCGGACGCCCGTAGGGCCACTCTTCCGGCCCGAACCCGTCAGCTCACCCGGTAGGCGGTTCGTGGAAGAAACGGAGAGCCGCCGTCTTGGCGACCCCCTGCACCCCCCGCACGGCCCGTCCCACCGCCGTTCCCGCCGCCGGTCCCGCCAGCCGCACCGACGCCCGCGCCGCCTCGCGGCGCGCGCGTCGCGCCCGCGGCCCGGTCGCCCTGCTCGCCTTGCTGCTCTCGCTGCTGGGCGTCGTCGTGGTGCCCGCGACCGGTGTCCTCGCCGAGCCGCCGATCTCGCCCGCGGCCGCGCGCCGCGAGCTGGCGCGCCTCGACGCCGAGGTCGACGACGCGGTCGAGGAGTACAACGACGCCCGCATCGCGCTCACCAAGGCGCAGCGCCACGCCGCCGCCGTCCAGGCGCGCGTCGCCAAGGCCGAGGCCGCCCTGACCGCGCACCGCCGCCGGATGGGCGGGTTCATCAGCGCCGCGTACCAGTCGGGCGGCATCGACACGTTCGTCACGCTCATGACCGAGGCGGAGCCGACGACGTTCCTGGACCAGGCGGCCGCGCTCGACCAGATCGCCCGCGACCAGGCCGGCCAGCTCCGCGAGCTCAAGGCCGCCGCCCGCCGCCTCAAGGCGCAGCAGGAGGAGGCGAAGGCCGCCGTCGAGGCGACCCGCGCCGTCGAGCGCCGCCTCGCCGCGGCCCGCACCGCGATCGAGTCGCGCCTCGCCCGCCAGCAGCAGCTCCTCGACATCGTCGAGTCCCGCGCCGCCCGCGCGGCCCGCCTCGCCCGCGCCGCCGAGCAGGCCCGCCGCCAGCGCGCCACCCGCAGCACCGGCCGCGTCTACAGCGGCACCGCGTCCGGCCGCGCGAAGATCGCGGTCACGGAGGCGTACCGGCAGCTCGGCAAGCCGTACCGCTGGGGCGCCGCCGGCCCGAACTCGTTCGACTGCTCCGGGCTGACGATGTGGGTGTGGGGCAAGGCCGGCGTCTCGCTGCCGCACTCCAGCCGCGCGCAGTACGGCTACGGCCGCCACGTCTCGCGGAGCGAGCTGCTCCCGGGCGACCTGGTGTTCTTCGGCCACCCGATCCACCACGTCGGCATCTACGTGGGCAACGGCCAGTACATCGCCGCGCCGCACACCGGCGACGTGGTCGGGTTCCGCAGCGTGAACCGCGGCGACTGGGCCGGCGCCACGCGCCTCGTCGGCTAACGGCCGTCACGCGCGGCACCCGGGTCGCGGCCGTCACGCCGGCCCGGCCCGTGCCGGCGCCCTCGCGCCCGGCGACCCCCAGCGCGGCGACCGCGACCGCGGCGACCCCGAGCGCGACACGGCGCGCGGCGACCCCGACCGCGGCGACCCCGCGCGCGGCGAGCGGGCGCGTCGCCTTGTCCCCGCGCGGCGCGGCGCGGGATCATGGCCTCGCCGGAACGTCGTGTGCCGGCGTTGCCGGCGACCGTGAGGGCGAGGGGTAGTGCGCGAGCTCCACGTCGTCGCGCTCAGCTCCGACGGCAAGCACCTCATCGTGACCCCCACGAAGGGGTCGCTGCGCGGCGCGTACCTGCTGCCGGTCAACGCCCGCCTCCGCAAGGCGCTCAACGGCGAGCTCAACCCGAAGCCGAAGCCGGCCGGGACGGCCGACGCCGCGCCGCCGCCCGCCCCGGAACCGAAGCCGAAGGCGGAGAGCCGCCTCTCGCCCCGCGAGATCCAGGCGCGGCTGCGGGCCGGCCACACGCCCGAACGCATCGCGCGCGCGGCGGGCGTGCCGGTGGACCGGGTCACCCGGTTCCAGGGCCCGGTGCTCTCCGAACGCGCCCTGGTGCTCGACGCCGCCCGCGACGCCACGCTCGCCCGCGCCCGCCGCGGCCCGAGCGCCGCGCCGCTCGGCGCCAGCGTCACCGCGAACCTCTCCGCCAAGGGCCTCACCGCCGCGCCCGAGGACTGGACGGCGTTCCGCCGCGCCGACGGCGCCTGGGTCGTCGCGCTCACCGTCGCCGGGAAGACGAAGGCCCGCCGCGCCGAGTGGTGCTGGGTGCCGGCCACCCGCTCGCTCACCGCGCTGGACGCCTACGCCGCCCTCCTCGGCTACGTCGACAAGCCGCTCCGGCAGGCGGCGAAGCCCGCGCGCAAGCGCGCCGCCGCGCGATGACTCGCGCCACTCGCGCCCCCCGCGCCACCCGCGCGGTCGCCGCCCTTCTCGCCGCCACCGCCGCGCTCGCCGCCACCGGCTGCCGCGACGCCCCCGACGACAAGCCCAAGACCGTCGTCGAGACGCGGTTCCTCGAACGCCTCTCCACGGCGATCCGCGACGTCAACGCCGCCCGCCAGCGCCTCGCCGACGACGGCAACGCCCTCGGCGCCGCCGCGCAGGCCCTCGACGACGTGGACGAGGTCGCGGTCGACGGCGACCGCACGAAGGCGCGCGAACGCCGCCCCGCCGCCGCGAAGGCGGTCCAGGCGGCGGCGCCCGTGGCGCGGCGGCTGAACGAGCACGTCCGCGCGTACGAACGCGCCGTCGCCGCCCTCGACGCGGCCGACGCCCCCGGGCTCACGCCCGAGCAGCTCACCGCGCTCAGCGACGCGGTCCTGGCGGGCCGGACCGAGGTGACCGAGCTGAAGCGCTTCGCCGGCGCCGTCGCGTCGTCCTGGCCGCGCTACGAGAAGCTGGACAACGACCAGAAGCTCTGGGTGGCCCGCGCGTACAACGGCTGGTACCGCACGCAGCAGGAGTCGGCGGGCGCGTACGTCGTGCTGACCGAGCGGCAGAAGCTGGCGACGGCGCGGCGCACGTTCGCCGCGGCCGACACCCGCCGGGTCACCGCCGCGCGCGAGGCGGCGGCGACGTTCGAGACGGTCCGCGGCGTGCTGGCGCCGCTGTTCGAGTGACCGGCCCGGCGCCCCGGCGCCGGCCGCGGTGGGTCACGGCGGCGGTCGGCGCGTTCCTCGCGTTCGAGCTGGCGGCCGGGGCGGTGCTGTTCGGCACCGACCGCGCCACCCCGCGCGCGGCGGCGCCCGCCGCGCCCCCCGCCCGCCCGCGCGCCGAGCCCCCGGCCGGCCACGCCGGGACCGACCCGAGCGACCCGGCCGAGGCCCGCCGCGCGGCCGTCGCGAGCCTGCTCAACCGCCGCGCCACCGCGATCCGCCGGCGCGACCGGCACGCGTTCGCCGCGACGCTCGACCGGACCGCGACGGCGTTCACGGCCAAGCAGCTCGCGATGTTCGACGCGCTCGCCGCGGTGCCGATCTCGGCCTGGCGCTACGACCTGCACCCGGACAGCGACGTCGCGCCCGGCGGCTACGGCGCCGGCACCGAGACCTGGGCGCCGACCGTGACGCTGCGCTACCAGCTCGCCGGCTACGACGACGAGCCGCCGGCGGTGCCGCAGTTCTTCACGTTCGTCCGCCGCGGCGACCGCTGGCTGACCGCGAGCGACACCGACACCGAGAACGACCCGAAGCGGCGCACCGGCCGCGAGCTGTGGGACTTCGGCCCGGTCGCCGTCGCGCGCGGCGAGCGCTCGCTCGTCCTCGGACATCCCGGCCACGCGGCGCTGCTGCGCGACGTCGCCCGGCTCGCCGACGCGGCGGTCCCGCGGGTGACCCGCGTCTGGGGCACCGGCTGGGCGCGCCGGGTCGTCGTCCTGGTGCCGGCGACCCAGCGCGAGGCGTCGGACATCCTCGGCGACGACACCGACCTCAGCCGCATCGCGGCGGTCGCCGTCGCGGAGCTGCCCGGTGACACCGGCGAGCGGCCGGTCGGCAACCGGATCATCGTCAACCCCGCGACGTTCCGCCGGCTCGGCACGAGCGGCCGCCGCGTCGTGCTCACCCACGAGACGGCGCACGTCGCGACCCGCGACGCGAGCCGGGCCGGCATCCCGACCTGGCTCGTCGAGGGGTTCGCCGACTACGTCGGCTACCTCGGCACCGGGCTGTCGCCGCGCGCCATCTGCCAGGAGCTCGCCGCCGACGTCCGCGCCGGCCGCGCGCCGGCGGAGCTGCCGGAGGACGAGGCGTTCGACGGCGGCAACGCCCGGCTGGCGCAGGCGTACGAGTCCGCCTGGGTCGCGGTGCGGATGATCGCCGAACGCACCGGCGAGGCGGGGCTCGTCCGCTTCTACCGCGCGGCCGGCCGCGACGGCGTCGACGCCGCGCTGCGCGACGCGCTGCACACGACCCCGGACACGTTCGTGCGCGCCTGGCGCGCCTACCTGCGGCGGACGCTCGGGTGAGCGGCTCCCGCTTCGCCGCGCTCGTCGCGTTCCTCGTGCTCGGCGCCGCGCTCGTCGCGCTGCTCGCGCTGACGACGCCGTGGCACCCGCTCGGCGCCGGCGCCCCGACGGTGCCCGTCGACCCGGCGCGCGACTTCACCCGCGAGCAGGTCGCCCGCGAGGTGGCGTTCCACCACGCGGTCCGCCCGCCGGGCTACGCCGCCCTCGCGCTGTCGCTGCTCGTCGCCGCGGTCCTCGGGCTCACCCCGGCCGGCGCGCGCGTGGTCGGCGCGGTCGGGCGCGGGCCGTGGCCGGTCCGGGCGGCGACCGGCGCGCTCGCGCTCGCGCTGGTCCCGACGCTCGTCACGCTACCGCTCGCCGCGCGCTCCGAGGTCGTGCTGCGCCGCTACGGCCTGTCCACGCAGACCTGGGGCTCGTGGGCCGCGGACGCCGCGAAGTCCGCGCTCGTCGGGGGCGTGCTGCTCGTCGTCGCGACCGTGGGCCTGGTCGCGCTCGCCCGCTGGCGCCCCGCCACCTGGTGGGCGTGGGCCGCGGCCGGTGCGGCGGTGCTGGTCGCCGGGGTGTCGTACGTCTACCCGGTCGTCGTCGAGCCGCTGTTCAACCGGTTCGAGCCGCTGCCGCAGGGCGAGCTGCGCACCGCGCTGCTCGACCTCGCCGAGCGCGACGGCGTCGAGGTCCGCGACGTTCTCGTCGCCGACGCCTCCCGGCGCACCACCTCGCTCAACGCGTACGTCTCCGGCTACGGCGCCACCCGGCGGATCGTCGTCTACGACACGCTGCTCGCGAAGGCCACGCCCGCCGAGGTCGAGCTGGTCGTCGCGCACGAGCTCGGCCACGTGACGCACGCCGACGTGCGCAACGGCACCCTCGCCGGCGCGCTCGGCGCCGCGGCCGCCGTCGCCGGCCTCCACGTCCTGCTCACCAGCGAGGCGGTGCTGCGCCGCGCCGGCGCCAGCGGCGCGGGCGACCCGCGGGTGCTCGGGCTCGTGCTGTTCGCCATCGCCGCGGCCGGCTTCCTGACCAGCCCGGCCCAGGCCCTCGTCTCCCGCCGGGTGGAGGCGCGGGCCGACGTGCACTCGCTGGAGCTGACCGGCGACGTGGCGACGTTCGTGGAGTCGGAGAAGCGCCTCGCGGTGACCAACCTCTCCGACCTCGACCCGCACCCGCTCGCGTACGCCTGGTTCTTCTCGCACCCGACGAGCCCCGAACGCATCGCCCTCGCCCGGGCCTGGGCCGAGCAGCGGGCCGCATGAGGACCCTCGTCGTCACGAACGACTTCCCGCCGCGCCCGGGCGGCATCCAGCAGTTCGTGCACGCGCTCGCGTCGCGGCTGCCGCCCGACGAGGTCGTCGTCTACGCGCCCCGGTGGAAGCGTGACGCGCTGTTCGACGCCGAGCAGGCGTTCCCCGTCGTGCGGCACCCGACGTCGCTGATGCTGCCGGTGCCGGGCGTGCTGAAGCGGGCGCGCGACGTCGCGCGCGCGGAGGGCTGCGACGCCGTGTGGTTCGGCGCCGCGGCGCCGCTGGCGCTGCTCGCCAAGCCGCTTGGCCTGGACCGGTCGGTCGCCTCCACGCACGGGCACGAGGTCGGCTGGGCGCGGCTGCCGGGCGCGCGCGGCGCGCTGCGGCGCATCGGGCGCACGGTGGACGTGGTGACCTACCTCGCCGACTACACGCGGGTGCGGCTGCGGCCGGCGTTCGGGCGCGACGCGCGGCTCGAACGCCTGCCGAGCGGCGTGGACACCGACGTGTTCCACCCGGGCGCGGGCCGCGAGGACGTGCGCCGCCAGCTCGCGCTCGCCGACCGGCCGGTCGTCGTGTGCGTCAGCCGGCTCGTCCCGCGCAAGGGGCAGGACGTGCTGATCAAGGCCATGCCGGCGATCCGCCGGGCGGTCCCGGGCGCCGCGCTGCTCGTCGTCGGCGGCGGCCCGGACATGCCGCGGCTGCAACGCCTCGCGGTCGAGCGCGGTGTCGCGGACCACGTGCGGTTCACCGGCTCGGTGCCGTGGTCGGAGCTGCCCGCGCACTACGCGGCCGGCGACGTGTTCGCGATGCCGTGCCGCACCCGCCTCGGCGGCATCGACGTCGAGGGGCTCGGCATCGTGTTCCTCGAGGCCGCCGCGACCGGGCTGCCGGTCGTCGCCGGCGACAGCGGGGGAGCGCCTGACACGGTGCGCGACGGCGAGACCGGCGTCGTGGTCGACGGCCGCGACGTCGAGCGGGTCGCGCGCGAGGTCGCGGCGCTGCTCGCCGACCCGACGCGGGCCGCCGCGATGGGCGCGCAGGGCCGCGCCTGGGTCGAGGCGGAGTGGCGCTGGGACGTGCTCGCTACCCGGCTGCGGGCGCTGCTGGCGGGCGGGTAGCCCGCCCCGCGAGCAGCACGAACGCCGTCCCCGCCGCCGCCGCGACGAGGAACCCGACGACGCCCGCGTGCCGCAGCGTCGCCCACTGCGGCAGCGACCACCACGGGCTGCTGCCGCCGTCGCGGCTGACCGCGAACCAGACCGCCCCCAGCGCCTGCACGCCGACGCTGTACGCCACCAGCACGCCGAACGCCCGCCGGCGCCACCGCGACGGCGCGACCCACTCGGTGTACGCGAGCGTGAGCAACGGCGTCGCGAGGGTGAGCGGCTCGAGCAGCAGCCGGTAGCCGTAGAAGCCGCTGCCGCCGGAGAAGCGGTTGGCCTGGAGCTGGAGCAGCAGGTACACCAGCGCGCCGAGCGCCGCCGAGCGCACCCACGGCGGCGCCGCGCGCCAGCCGCGGCGCAGCCCGGGGAGCAGCAGCAGCACGAACGGCGAGAACCCGACGAGCCCGCGCGACGGCGAGACGAGGACGCCGGCGAGGTTCGTCAGCAGCGCCTTGGGGGAGCGGTGCAGCGTCCCGCCGACCGTCGCCTTGTACCCGCCGCGCAGCGACCAGCCGCCGTACACGTGGTGGTTGTAGAGCAGCAGCAGCGCGAGCCCGGCCGCGCAGCCGAGCAGCAGGAACGCCACCGCCCGCCACCAGCGGTCGCGCAGCGCGTGCCAGGCGGCGGCCGCGCCGGGCGCCACGACGAGGTGCGGGCGGGTCAGCACCGCGCACGCGTACGCCGGCGTCGCGAGCCACCACCGCGCGGACGCGGCGGCGAGCAGGCCGATCGTGAGCCAGAGCTGCGCGGGGCCGTGCGACCACAGGATGTTCGCGGACACCGTCCACGTGGTCGTGCCGAGGCCGAGCAGCAGCGCGGCGGCGACCGCGACGCGGTGCGGCACGACCCGGCGCAGCGCGAACGCCATGAGGGTCACGGCCAGCGACGCCGCGACGACGGCGGCGATCGTCGCCTCCGGCACGGTCGGGCGCGGCACGCTGCCGCGGGTGAGCCAGTAGAACGGCACCGCCCACGCGATCACGCCGGGGAAGCGGTTGGAGACGCGGCGGCCCTGCGCCTCGACGAACCACACGTTCGTCGGCGCCTCGTCGCCGACGGTCAGCGTGCCCTCGTTGGCGAGGGTCCAGGCGGGGATCGCGGCGGCGATCGCGTCGTTGACCTGGGCGCCCTCGTACGACGCGGTCGACGCGTACAGCGCGAAGAGCGGGAAGAAGAGCGCGGCGAACAGGAGGACCGGGCTGCGTCGGCGCATCCGTCAGCAGGTGGTGGCCGGGTCGGCGCTCTCGGCGACCGAGTCGCAGGTCTTGGTGAACAGCCCGGTGACGTTCGAGCCGAACGCGATCAGGACCACGAGCAGCACGGCGGCGATGGCGGCCAGCATGAGGCCGTACTCGACGGCGGACGCGCCGTCCTCGTCGCGGAGCCGCACGGCTCCTCCTCGCGGTCGTGGCGGTCGGCGCCGCGGGCGGCGAGGCCGCAGCCCCGCCGCCCGCGCGCGACGGCTAGTTCGTGGCGCAGGTGCCGGTGTCGGCCGCGCGCGTGGCGATCTCGTCGCAGGTGTCCTTGAACACCTTCTGGATGATGCCGCCGAGGACGAACACGACGACCACGATGAGCGCCGCGATGGCGGCCACGAGGAGGCCGTACTCGACCGCGGAGGCGCCGTCCTCGTCGCGAGCCTTCATCACGTTGCGGATGTACTGAAGCACGGGATCTCCTCCTGCTGCCGCGGCCCCTCACCGGGGTCCTTGCCCGCAGTCAACTCCCCGCGGAGCGGGCGGACCATCGGGTGACCCGCCGAGCGTTCCGGACGATCGGAGGATTGACACCCGTCCGCGACGGGCGTATCAGCCGGCCGCGGGGTCGCGGATCAGGCCGGCCCGGACGGCCGCCATGAGGGCCTGCGCGCGGTTCGCCGCGCCGAGCTTCTCGTACACCTTCGAGACGTGGGTCTTGGCGGTCGACTCGCTGATGTAGAGCTGCTTGGCGATCGCCGGGATGGCCAGGCCGTCGGACAGGAGCTGGAGGATCTCCCGCTCCCGGCCGGTGAGCCGCGGGCCCTCCGGGTCGAGGCGGCGGCGCATCGCGCCGGCCAGGTCGGCGGCGCTGAAGTTCGTCGGCGCGGCGGCCGCGTGGCGGGCGGCGTTGACGACCTCCTCGGCCGGCGCGCTCTTCGCGACGAACGCCGAGGCGCCCGACTCGAGCGCGTCGAAGAGCTGCTGGTCGCCGGCGTACATCGTCAGGACGACGATGCCCACGTCGGGCCGCCGGGCGCGGATCTGCCGCGTCGCGTCGAGGCCGCTGCCGTCGGGCAGCCGGACGTCCATCACGACGACGTGCGGCGAGTGCGCGGCGTCGGCCGCGACCGCCTCGGCCACGGTGCCGGCCTCGGCGACGACCTCGAACCCGCCGTCGTTCTCGAACGCCCTCCGCAGCCCGTCGCGGATCAGCGCGTGGTCGTCCACGAGCAGGACCTTCGTCGTCACGCGCCGCCTCCGACCTCCACCTCGACCGCCGTGCCGCGCGGGTCGCGGGGCACGACGCGCAGCTCGGCGCCGAGCCGTTCCGCGCGCTCCCTCATGATGTCGAGCCCGAAGCCGCGCCGCCCCGCGCCGTCGATGCCGGTGCCGTCGTCCTCGACCCGCAGGTACGCGCGCGGCGGGTCGACGTGCAGGGTCACCCAGAGGTTACGGGCGCCGGCGTGCTTGCGCGCGTTCGACACCGCCTCCTGGGCGATCCGCAGCAGCTCGGCCTCGGCGTCCGCGGGCAGCCGCGTCGCGTCCTCGGACAGCGACAGGTGCACCGCGATGCCCGCCGCCGACGCGACGGAGCGGACGTACTCGCCGAGCGCCGCGCCGAGCCCGCCGGGCTCCGGCGCGGTGCGGAGCGTGAAGATCGACAGCCGGAGCTCGCTGATGATGCGGGTCACGTGCTCGCGGACGCGGCGCACCGAGTCGCGCGACGTCGGCCGCTTCGCGTCGAGGTCGGAGCCGAGCGCGTCGAGCTCGTAGCCGACGTAGACGAGCTCCTGCGCGATGCCGTCGTGGATCTCGCGGGCGACCCGCTGGCGCTCCTCGACGGTCGCGATCCGGCGGATCTCGTCGAACAGCAGCGACGACTCCAGTCGCGGCGCCGCGGCCAGCACCAGCCGCCCGACCGCCTGCGCCTCGGCGTCCGGGAACGCGTGCGGCGCCGCCGACTCCAGCACGACGACGCCGTTGCACTCGTCCTGCGCCAGCACGGGGACGACGAGCAGCGACGCCATGCCGCTGCGCACGTCGCGGCCGTTGTCGCGGACGACGCAGCCGTCGCGCCAGGCCTGCGCCACGTGACCGTCCCCGGAGGTGCGCGTGTCGAGGTCGAGGCGCTCGGCGCCGCGCACGACGAGCGGCGTGAGCCGCTCCGTGGACGACGCGAGCAGCACGCCCGCGCGGTCGAACGACGTCACCTCCGCGCACTCGTCCAGCAGCGTCTCGGCGGCGCTCACCGGGTCGAGGCTGCCGGGCAGCCGCCGGGCCACGCCGCGCAGCTCGGCGAGCAGCCGGGACACCTGCAGGTAGCCGCTCGCCGGGTCGTCCGAGTCGAGCAGCGCGCGCGCCCACGCCGCGAGCAGCCCGAACGCCACCGCGAGGACCGTCCACTGGATCGACGACACGACGTACGCGCGCTCGTCGGGCAGGTCGTGCCGCAGCCCGGCGCCGAGCACCGCGGTCGCGAGCAGCCCGGCGGCGACGACGCGCTGCGCGCCGGACCGGAACCCCACCGCGAACAGCGGCCCCAGCAGGTACGGCAGCAGCGCGCTCTCCGGCCCGCCGGTCACCGGCACCCCGAACGCCGCCACCACGATCTCCGCGACGACCGCGCCGCGCCAGAGCCAGGAGCGTTCGCGCTGCGCCAGCGCGAGGCCGCCGCACATCGCGGCGGGCACCAGCCAGCCGAGGGACCGGGCCGGCTCGGCCGCGACCGCGGCGAGCAGCGACGCGACGACCGCGGCCATCAGCCGCACCGCGCCGAGGATCACGCGTGCGCGGCGTTCGACCGGGTCGCGCAGCGCGACGGTCTCTCGGGACATGCGGCGACCGTGGCACAGGCCGTTGGTCACCGGCAACGCGATCCCCTCCCGCGGCGCGCCGGCGAGTGACATCCTCGTGGCCATGCAGAAGCACCCGGTGGTGTCGTTGCGCGACGTGCTGGCGCGGGCGGACTCGGCGGCGAAGGCCGGGGAGACCGCGGGCGCCACGGTGTTCCGGACGGGTTTCCACCCGCTGGACACGTACCTGTCCGGCGGGCTGCGTTCGGGCGAGCTCACCCTGCTGGGCGGGCCGCAGGGGCTCGGCAAGACCACGTTCGCGCTGCAGGTCGCGCGCAACGCCGCGATGGCCGGCTGCGACGTCGTGTACTTCTCGTTCGAGCACGACGAGGTCAGCCTGCTGACCCGGCTGGTCGCGCTGGAGGCGGGGCTGCGCGAGGGGCCGGAGGCGGTGTCGTTGCGCGCCGTCCGGCAGGCCGTGGACGCGAAGGACCTCTCCCCGGACGGGCTCGCCGGGCGGCTCGGCGGGCCGGGCGGCGGCGCCGACGCGGTCAAGGCCGTGGCGGAGTACTCCGACCGCTTCCTCATCCACCGCTCGGACGGCAGGCACACCACGGCGGACGCGATCCGCGACGTCGTGGCGGCGTACCAGGGCGACGTCGGGCCGCTCGTCGTCGTCGACTACATCCAGAAGGTCAGCGCACCGCAGGAGACCGAGCACGAGCGCACCACGACCGTCGTGGAGGCGTTGAAGGACCTCGCGCTGGAGCTCGACGTGCCGGTGCTGGCGATCGTCGCGGCCGACCGCGAGGGACTCGCGCAGCGCGGCAGGCTGCGGGCGTACCACCTGCGCGGGTCGTCGGCGCTGGCGTACGAGGCCGACGTGGTGCTGATGCTCAACGACAAGTACGACGTCGTCGCCCGGCACCACTTGGTCTACGACGTGGCGAACGCCGAGCGGTTCCGCGAGTGGGTCGTGGTGACGATCGAGAAGAACCGTTCGGGCCTGGACCGGATCGACCTGGAGTTCCGCAAGGCGTTCGACCAGGGCCGCTTCGACACCGACGGCAGCACGGTCGCGGAGCAACTGACGGACGAGCGCGTCTTCACCGAGTAGGGGCGGGCCGCCGCCCGCCCGCGCCGGCGCGCAGCGCCGGCTGCACCCGTTCTGTGAAGATCACCACGCGGGCAGGTGGTGCCACGGACTTCACGGTTGGGGGGGCGGCGGGCGGTCGTCCCGCCCTAGTCGTCCAGCTCCGCGTACGGCGCCAGCGCGCGGGCCAGGTCGCGCACCGCCAGCGCCTCCCGCAACAACGGCGCCGCCTCCTCCGCGACCGCGCACGCCACCCGCAGCGACTCCTCGTCGAACGACGCCCCGCCGCGGGCTGCCACGAACACCCCGCGCACGTCCGGCACCGGCACCGCGAGCACCTCGTCCCAGGACGCCAGCGGCGCCCCGGCGAGCTCCTCGCGCGCCGCGTCGGTGCCGTCCACGACCAGCCCGCGCCCGTCGTCCACCACGGTCCGGACCAGCCAGTGCGACGCGGGGAGGCGGAGGCGTTCCTCCAACGGCCGCAGGTTGGCCGACCCCGCGACGTGCCAGTCGCCGCCGTCCGGCAGCAGCAGGGCGGCGGCCTCCGCGCCGACGCGTTCGGCGAGCTCGGTGACGACGACCTCGGCGGTCTCGGCGACGCCGGTGAGCTGCGGCGCGAGCGGCGCGAGGGCGGCGACGAGCGCGCCCGCCCCGGCCGGCAGCGTCGGCGCCGGCTCCCACGCGGCGGCCGGTGGCTCCGCGACGGCCGCCATGGCCGCGACGTCCGCGGCCGCGCCGGCGGCGCCCCCGGGCTCGCCCGCGGCCTCCGGCACCTCGGCGACGGGTGTGGCGAGCATCTCCTCCACGACGTGCGGCGGCGGCTCGCCGGCCAGCGTCCCCGCGTCGGTGATCGACAGCCCGACCTGCCGGGCGACCGCGGACAGCAGCTCCGCCTCGTTGCGCGGCGGCGGCGGCACGTCGATCGGCCCGGCCGCGACGAGCTCCTCCAGCGCCGCCATCAGCGACGGCAACGACACCGGCAACGGCAGCGGGCGGACCCCCGGCCCCGAGTGCGCGAGCACCTCGTCCCAGCCGTCCTGCGCGATGACGAGCACCTGTACGCCGTTGCCGTCGGCGCGCAGCCGCCGGACCGCCGCGTCCGCGGCGATCGCGTCGGACAGCTCCAGCACGACGGCCTGCGTGCCGGTCGCCTGCCGCGCCCAGTCGCCGTGCCGGTCCGGGCGGACGTCGGTGACGTCGTAGCCGTGGTGCGTCAACCCGACCGCGATGGCGGGGTTGCGCGTGACGACGGTGACGTGCGCCATCAGCCGAACTTCCCGACGATGCTGATCGCGGCCGGCCCGATGACCACGACGAACAGCGACGGCAGGATGCAGAAGATCAGCGGGAAGAGGATCTTCACCGGCACCTTCTGCGCCGCCTCCTCGGCCCGCTGGGTGCGCTTGATGCGCATCTCGCGCGCCTGGACGCGCAGCACGTTCGCGATCGGGATGCCGAACACGTCCGCCTGCACCATCGCGGTGACGAAGTTGCGCAGGTCGGCGACGTTGGTCCGCTCCGACAGCGCGCGGAACGCCTCCGCCCGGCCGAGGCCGATCTGCATCTCCTGCAGCACCCGGAAGAACTCGTCGGCCAGCGGCCCCTCGGTGTTGCGCGCGACCTGCGCGAGCGCCGCGTCGAAGCCCTGGCCCGCCTCGACCGAGATGGTGAGCAGGTCGAGCGCGTCGGGCAGCGTCCGCTGGATCGCCTCCCGGCGGTTGTACGCGAGCTGGTACAGCCACAGGTCCGGGCCGAAGTAGCCGACCGCGCCGAGCACGATCATCAGGCCGATCGCGGGCAGCGTCGACGCGCCGAGCACGAGCGGCAGGAACAGCCCCAGCACCGCGAACACCAGCAGCCCGAGCGCCTTGAACGCGAGGACCCGCTCGGTGTCCCACCGGGCCGGCGAGCCGGCCATCTCCAGCCGGTGCCGGATCGTCTCGGCCTGGCCGCCCGGCGTCAGCGCCCTGCCCGCGCCGGCGAAGCGGCCGAGGAACGGCGCCACGACGCGTTCGGAGAACGGCGGCTGCGCCTCGCGGCGCATGGACTCCGGCACCCGGTTGATCGCGTCGATCGCGGCGAGCGAACGGTTGACCTGCGAACGCTCCGAGGTCAGCACGCCGATCGTGGACAGCAGCACGACCAGCGCGAGGAAGACGGCGGTGAGGCCCACCACGAGCATCAGCGAGTCGCCCACGGCTACACCTCCACCTTGACGACCTTGCGCAGCCAGAGCACGCCGGCCACGAAGAGGATCCCGGCGCCCACGAGCATCACGATGCCGAGCGTCTCGGTGTAGAGCGGCTTGATGTAGCGCGGCCGGACGAGCATCAGGTACAGCGCGAACAGCGGCGGCAGGCCGCCGAGCACCCACGCCGACAGCCGGCCCTCGGCGGAGAGCACGCGCACCTGGCGGCGGACGCGCTCGCGCTCCCGCATGGTGTTGGCGACCGTGGTGAGCACCTCGGCCAGGTTGCCGCCGACGTCGCGCTGGATGCGGATCGCCATGACGACCCACCGGAAGTCCTGGCTGTCCATCCGGTCCGCGATGTGGTCGAGCGCGTCCTCGATCGGCACGCCGAGGCGGCTCTCGATGATCGCGCGGTTGAACTCGTTCGCGATCGGCTGCGCGCCCTCGCGGACGACCGCGTCGACGCCCTGCGGGAGCGAGTAGCCCGCGGACAGCGAGCCGGCGAGGAGCTGGAGGGTGTCCGGCATCTGCGCGAGGAACTGGTTCGCCCGCCGCCCGGCCCTGACCTTGAGGTACGCGTACGGCCCCACGAAGCCGAGCACCAGGCCGAGCACCGTCGCGACGATCCCGCCGCCGGAGAGCAGCAGGAGCAGCAACGCCGCGCCGAACGTCGCCGACGCGTGGATCAGGATCCACTCCGCGGGCTTCAGCGCGCTGCCGGCGCGTTCGAGGAGCGTGCCGAGCCGTGCCTCGACGTCGCCGCGGCCGCGGACGACGCGGTCCGCCAGCTCGAGCGCCGACCGGGCGACCCCGCTGTCGCCGAGCGCCGTGGAGTCCGACACCTCGGCCGCGCCGCGGCCGGTGAGCGTGTACAGCGACAGCCGCCGCCGCACCCGGCCCTGCTGGCGGTCCGGCGTCAGCGACCCGAACGCCAGCAGGAGGACCAAGGCGAGCGCCACGAAGACCGCGGCCAGCGCGCCGTAGAGGACGGCCTTCGACCCGAACGTCCCCGGGTCGACGTCGACCGGGCCCGCCTCGGCCTTCGGCGTCGCCGTCGGCCGCGCGTCGACGGAGGCGGCGACGGTGTCGGTGAGCTCGAGCTCGCCGGCCCGCGCGCTGACCCCGATCGTGACCGACCCGAACGTCCCTTCGGGCAGCGTCGCCGTCACGACGACCTGGTTGGAGATCGCGCGGGCGGCCTCGCCGAACGCCTTCGCCACGTCGGCCGCACGCCCCGCGGCGATCGCCCGGCCCTTCGAGGCGGTCGAGATCTGGGTGAGCACCTGGCCGGTGGCCTCGGGCGTCTTGAACGCCACGGTGTCGATCCGCGAGCCGGACACCCGCGCCGCCGTGAGCACGTCGCCGAGCGGCTGGCGGCTGCGCGTGTCGGCGCCGTCGGAGAGCACGAGCATCGAGCGCACGCCGGTGATGCCGAGCTCGCGCAGCCCGAGCAGCACGCCGTCGTAGAGCGACGTCTCGCCGTTGGGCGCGAGGCCGTCGATCGCGCGGCGCAGCGCGGCCTTGTCCTTTGTCGGCGGGACGCGCACCGCGGCGGTGTCGGCGAACGTCACGAGGCCGACCTCGACGTCGGCGGGCACGTTGTCGACGAACGCCCGGGCGGCGCTCTTCGCGCCCTGGATGCCCTCGCCGCGCATGCTGCCGCTCGTGTCGATGACGAGCTCCGCCGCGCGGCGTACCGACTCCTGCGTCACGACCTCGGCGTGCGACGGGATCTCAGCGCCCTCGACCGTCACGTGCACCGACTCGGTGTCCAGCGTGGTCCCCGCCGGCAGCGCCTCGGGCGTGAACACCAGCCGCAGCTCGGCGCCCTTCGACTCGACCTGCGTGATGCGCCCGCCCGCCGCGTACGCCGGGGCGGCGAGCGCGACCACCGCGGCCGCGGCCCCGGCCGCCGCGACGAGCCGGCGGATCATCGCGCGAACTTCTCGAACGCGAACGTCTTCGGGTCCACCTGGATCCCGTGCTCGGCGAGCTTCTCGAGGAACTTCGGGCGCAGCCCGGTGGACTTCAGCACGCCCTTGCTGCGGCCGTTCTCGTCGAAGCCCAGGCCGTGGTCGAACAGGTAGATGTCCTGGAGCGTGATGACGTCGCCCTCCATGCCGACCACCTCGGTGACGTGCGTGATCCGGCGGCTGCCGTCCTTGAACCGCGCCTGGTGGACGATGAGGTCGATCGCGCTGGCGACCTGCTCGCGGATCGCGCGCACCGGCAGGTCCAGCCCCGCCATCAGCACCATCGTCTCGAGCCGCGCGAGCCCGTCGCGCGGGGTGTTCGCGTGGATCGTGCAGATCGAGCCGTCGTGGCCGGTGTTCATCGCCTGGAGCATGTCGAGCGCGGCCGCGTCGCGGACCTCGCCGACGACGATGCGGTCGGGGCGCATGCGCAGCGCGTTGCGGACGAGGTCGCGGATGGTGACCTCGCCGCGGCCCTCGATGTTCGGCGGGCGCGCCTCCAGGCGCAGCACGTGCTCCTGGTCGAGCTGGAGCTCGGCGGCGTCCTCGATCGTGACGATCCGCTCGTCCTCGGGGATGAACGACGACAGCATGTTCAGCGTCGTCGTCTTGCCGGCGCCGGTGCCGCCGGAGACGAGGACGTTCAGCCGCCCCGCGACGCACGCGGAGAGGAAGTCGGCGACCGCGCGGGTCATCGTGCCGAAGCCGACCAGGTCGTCCACGCGGTACGGGTCCGAGGAGAACTTCCGGATCGTCAGCAGCGAGCCGTCCAGCGCGAGCGGCGGGATGATCGCGTTGACGCGGGAGCCGTCGGGCAGCCGCGCGTCGACCATCGGCGACGACTCGTCCACCCGGCGGCCGACCCGGCCGACGATCTTCTCGATCGTCCGGCGCAGGTGCGCGTCGTCGGCGAACCCGCCCTCGACCGGGAACAGCTTGCCGGCCCGTTCGATGTAGATGGAGCCGGGGCCGTTGACCATGACCTCGGTGACGTCCGGGTCGCGCAGGAACGGCTCCAGCGGCCCGTAGCCGAGGATGTCGTCGGCGATGTCCTGGGAGACGCGCGTGCGGTCCGCCGTCGTCAGCGGCGTCTCCTCGCTCCGCATGACCTCCTGGAGCGTCTGGCGGACCTTGGTCTCCAGCTCGCTCTGCGTCATGCGCGCGTCGTAGAGCGTCGGGCCGAGGCTGTCGAGCAGCGCCTGGTGCACCTGGCGCTTGAGGTCGGCGAACGGGTCGACGTGCTTCACGCGCCCGCGCGCGACGTTGGCGTTGCCCGAGGCCGGCGGGCCCTCGGGCGTCTTGGTCTTCTTCGCCTGGGCGAGACGGTCGGCGAGGCTCATGTGGACTTCTCCGAACGGCGGCGCAGCCCGAACCGCCTGTTGTCGGTACGCAGGGACGCGGGCACGGCCTTGGTCGGCACGCCCACGGCGAAGGTCTCGGCGAACTGGCGAATGGCCACCGAGACGGGGTGGTTCGGCTCGTCCAGCACGAGCGGGACGCCGCGGTTGATCGACGCCGGCACCGAGCGCGAGGACGGGATCTGCACCGAGATCGGGACGCGCAGCGTCTTCTCGACCTCGGAGAGCTGGAGGCCGACCTTGGAGTCGGCGCGGTTGAGCACGACCCGCCACCGCTCGCGCGGGTAGTTGAGCAGGTCGAGCGTCTCGAGCGTGAGCTTGAGGTTCTTCAGCGCCGGGATGTCCAGGGTGGCGAGCAGCGCGACGTAGTCGCTCTCGTCGAACGCCGCCAGCACGTGGTCGGTGAACGCCGGCGGCGTGTCCACCACGACGAACTGGAAGAGCTGGCGCAGCACCCGCAGCACCCGCCCGACGAGCGGCGCGGGGATCGACTCCGCCGCCCCCGGCTCGACCGGCGCGACGAGCGTCGTCAGGCCGGGGGAGTGCGGCGTGAGCAGCGCGCTGACCGCCTGCGCGTCCAGCGAGTCCATCATCGGCACGGCGTCGGACAGCGTGTGCGCGGGGAAGAGCTGCAACGCGATCGCCACGTCGCCGAACGCCAGGTCGAGGTCGACCAGGCAGACGTTGCGCTTGCCGTGGTCGGCCAGCGCGGCGGCGAGGTTCGTCGACAGCGTCGTCTTGCCGGCGCCGCCCTTGGCGGAGAACACGGTGATGAGCCGGCCCAGCTCCTCGCCGTCCGCCTCGGGCGCCGCGATGCCGGCCTGCTCCCGCGCGGCGCGGGCGAGCTCCAGCGCGCGGCGCACCGCCGCCGCGATGCCGTCCGGGTCGCGTTCCTTGACGACGTCGCGGACTCCGGCGCGCAGCGCCTCGGTCAGCGTCGAGGTGTCGATGCGCGCGCGGACGAGGACGGCGCCGAGGATCGGGCGCGAGATCCGCATCGCCTCGGCGAGCGCGAGCGCGGCGTCGAGGTCGACGTGCGGGCCGATCAGCACGACGTCGACGTCGGTGCCCTCGTTGATGCGCCGGTACGCGGCGTCGAGGTCCGCGACCACCACGGTGCTCGCGGACCCTGCCGCGGCGCGCAGCGCCTCCTGCGACAGCGCGTCGGGCTCGACGACGACGATCACGTTCCTGCCTTCCTTAGCTGAACAGCGTGCGTTCGTCGGTGCCGGGACCCGGCGCGACCTTGGAGTCCTTCGTGAGCAGCGCGAAGTAGAGCTGGCCGTGCCCGCTCGCGTACACGATCTTCTGTAGCTGCGTCTGGTCGACGGCGAGCGTCAGGATCGCCGTGGGCACCGACTCCTTGTTGGCCTCGGTCCCCGTGGCCTGGCGCAACGTCGTCGGGCCGACCGCGAGCACGGTCACCCGGGACAGCAGCAGCCGGGTCGCCTCCACGCCGGTGCCGCCCGCCGCGGGCGGCGTCGCGATCGTGACGAAGATCGCCACGTCGGAGCCGGGCTTCACGAAGCCGGCGACCCGCGGCGGGTCGCCGAGCTGAACGCTCATCGCGACCTTGCCAGCCGGGATCGGCAGCACCGTCGTGGTGCCGGGGGTCACGAACTTCCGGCGGATGATCTGCTCCCCGGGGAAGATGTCGCCGGCCGCGACGAGGTCGGAGATCTCGCCGGTCGCCTCCAGCGCCCCCTCGATGATGACCGACTCGGGGACGAGCTGCTTGGTGAACGACCCGGCGCGCTCGGCCGCGAGGCCGGTCGTCCCGGCGCGGATGAGCGTCTTGGCCACGATCACCTCGCGCGGCTTCTGGTCCTTCAGCGCGCGCTCGTCGGTGCGGTTGACGTACGCGAAGATCAGCGTCGTCCCCAGCGCCGCCACGACGATCGCGGCGATGAGCAGAACGGTGCGACGACCCACGGTCAACCCTCCACGGTGGTGCGGCGAACGAGCACGGTAGGACTCCCTGCGTCTGGCGGTGCGGTCATCGGATCAGGGCGACGCCGAGCGCCGGTGACGGGACGGCGTCGTTCGGGTCTGGTGCCATCGTCAGGCCGCTCTGGCCCGAGACGTCCAGCCGGTCGGCCCAGAACTGCGCGTTCGTCTGGTTGACCGTCGGCTGCCCGCTGTAGCTGAACAGCGCCTTCGGGGTGAACACCACGCCGCGCAGCACGAGAGCCGACTGGCCGCCGAGCGACTGGGTGCTGGTGGAGTCGGTCCACAGCGCGAGCTTGGAGAAGCGCGACGCCGCGCACTCCTCCTCGGGGCCGTCGTCGTCCTCGTCGCAGGCGGGGTCGGACTGCCGCGGGTTGGTCCAGAAGAGCACGCCGCTGCCGGCGCCGAGGTTGATGGCGCTGGAGTTCATGTACACGAACGTCCGCGGCATCACGAGGCCGCCCTGGCCGCCCTTCGTGAGGCCGCCGTTGCGGAGGTAGAGGATCGCGCCCTTCGTGGCGGGCGGGACGGTGTCACCGGCCGCGACGAGGACGGAGCAGTTCGCAGGCGAGACCAGCGTCGGGACGTTGAACGCGAAGCAGCCCTGCGCGCCGACGCTGATCCCGCGCTTCGTGACGACGGTGCCGCCCTTGATGACGAGCCGGCCGCGGATGTCGACGTCGCTGTTGCAGTCGAAGTAGTAGTTGCCGGCGTTCAGCACGACGATCGCGCCGGTGCCGACGCTGCACGACGCGCCGCTGAGCGTGGTGAACGTCGCGGTGTTGAACGGCGACTCGTGGTACGGGTACGGCAGCGGGGTGCCGTTCTGCAGCTTGCTCGCCAGCAGGTCGGCGTACGACTCGGGGTAGTCGTCGCACGAGCCGGAGCAGTCGTAGATGTCGCGGACCGGCTGGTCGCCGACCCGCTTGGTCAGCAGGGTCGGCCGCGGCATGAGCAGCGTGTTGCCCGGCGGCACGAGCGTCGGGTCGAACGCCTGCGTGGGGTTGCCCTTCGGCGAGGGGTTGAGCGCGTACGAGTAGATGATCCCCTGGCCGGCGCCGCCGGGGCCGTCGGCGCGGACGTACGCGCCGGCGTTGTTGTCGGCCGCGTGGATGACCCACGGCATGTTGTTCGGGCACGCGCCGCCCGCCGTCTGCCGCCCGCTCGACTCGACGGACACGATGCCGGACCGCGCCCCCACCGCGTTGATCCGGATGTAGCCCTGCCCGCTCGTGTGGATGGCCTGGCAGCTCGTCTCGTTGAGCACGTTCAGCGCGGCGATCGCGTCCTCGCCGCCGGGGACGGTGAGCGCCCGCGCGACGCTCGTCGCGCTGCTCGCCTTGTCCTCCGCGCCGAAGATGCTCGCGAACGACTGCTCGTGCACCTGGTCGACCTGGACCGCGATGCGCGCGCACGCGTCGGTCGGCTTGCCGTCGACCGTCGTGTCCAGGTTCTGCGACGTGACCGCCGCGTCGCCGACGACGTTCGGCGCGGCCAGCAGGGGGGAGTCCTGGTGCACCGGCCAGGTCACGGTGACCGTGACGTTCTCGCTGGTCGCGGTCGCGACCGTCGGGAGCGCGGGGCACGGGTTGGCCGTGAGCCCGGCGAAGTTGTTGCAGTTGGTCGGCGACGCGACGGGGACGTCGAGGTTCGTGTGCACGTAGCTCCACGCCTCCTCGCACGCCTGCTGCGCGTTCGCATCGCCGAGCGGGTCGAGCAGCCGCGCCGCGGCGGTGGCGGCGGAGTCCGAGGCGAGGCGGCCCGAGCGCCGGTCCTCGCGCATCGCCGCCAGGTCGACGACGACGGCGGCGGTGCCGAGCAGCACCACCAGCAGCAGGCCGTAGAGGATCGCGTAGGCGCCGTCCTCGGTGCGCGCGACGCGCCTCACGTGGGCACCGCCTCGAAGTGCGTCACCGACTCGCCCCCCACGTCGATCGCGCCACCCCAGAACACGAAGTCGACGAGGGTCTGGCTGCGGACGACGATCTGGACGCGCGCGTCGGTACGGCCGTCGGCGAAGCAGAGCGCGCTGCTCGCCGGCCCGCCCGTCCCGGTGACCTGGCTGGTGACCGTGCCGGTGCTGCTGACGTGCGCCACGCAGACGTAGCGGTTGGGGCGGCTCGCCTCGAGGTCGTGGCCGCCCGCGGAGATCGCCACGTCGGTGACCTTCTGGAGCCAGGTCGTGATGGTGCCGCTGTTGCCCGGCGCGGAGGCCTTGATGGACAGCGTGGCGCCGTAGCGCGACGCCTCTCGCGCGGCCTGGGTGAGGTTGATCTTCTGGTTGAAGCCGAAGCCCATGTTGATGACGCCGAACACGATCAGCAGGAAGAGCGGGAACAGCAGGGCGAACTCCACCGCCGCCGCGCCGTCCTCGGCGCGGGCGCGTACGGGGCGTCGCGTCATGGGTCCTGCCTCCCTCCTGGCGATCCTGTCAGGATCACGGTGCGGCCGGGAGCCCGTTGGCCGATTCTCGGGACTTTCGTCCCTTATCCCGCCGCGACCGTGACGACCACGCGAGCGCGGTCCGCGGCGTTCGCCCACCTCCGTCCGGATACCGCCAGGGAACGTATCCCGAGAAGGAGCACGGGCAGCGCCGCCACGACGGGCAGCCAGGTGACGCCCGTCTCCGCCGCGCCCGCCACGAACAACCCGCCGAACGTCGTCTGCGCCGCCATCCGCGCGGAGTACACCGCCATCGTCCCGGGCGGCGCGGGCGTGTCGCGGCGGCCGCGCAGGTCGGCGCGGTGCGGGCGTTCGACGGACAGCCGCAACGCCGTGCCGAGGACCGAGACGGTGGTCGCCACGACGGCGGCGGCCAGGCCGTACGCCTCCGCGGCCGTCGGCGGGCCGTCCACCCGCAGCAGCGCGGCGCCGACCGCGAGCAGCACGCAGACCAGCGCGGTCTCCGCCACGACCTGCGCCTTGCTGCGCAGCGCGAGCCGCGGGTCGTGCGGCAGCGACGCGAGCCACACCGCGCCGCCGCCGTCGAGGCAGAACGCGTTGACCCCGAACAGCAGCACCGCGCCGCTCGCGACGAGCCCCGGCAGCAGCAGCAACGTGCCCCAGTCGACGCCGAGGGCGAACGTCACGAGCCCCGGCAGCAGCCCGAGCACGAACGCGCCGCGGCGCAGCGACGCGCTGCGCCACACGCTGGCCCGGTCGACCGCGAGCAGCTCGCGGTACGGCGTCGCGCGGGGCGCGCGGGCTCGGACGGCGCGCGCCTCGCGGTACGCGCCCGCGTCGCCGGGCCGCCGCAGCGCCCACGCGCAGGCTGCCCGGGCGGCGTAGAGCGCCGCGGCGGCGAGCAGCACGAGCGCGCCGGTGGTGGTGGCCCAGTACGCGTACGCGTGGACGTCGGTCACGCCGACCATCGCCGCGACGACGCGGACCGTGGGGCTCGCGTCGAGGACGTCGGTCGTGTTGCCGGTGCGGACCACCGCGACCGCGGCGACGCCCGCCGCGGCGGCCGCGGCCCAGACCGCGCGGCGGCCGTGCCGGGTCTGCCGCAGGCCGGCCACCAGCCACGAGCCGAGCTGGCCGAGCGCGGTCACCAGGACGACGTACGCGAGCATCGTCGGCACCGCGAGCAGCGCCGCCGGCCTCGTCCGCAGCGCGAACGACGTCGCCGCCGTGAGCACGACGAGCTGGCTCACCCAGGCGAGGTTGATGGGCATCACCGCGAGGCCGGTCAGGAAGTGCGTCTCGGGGCGGATCGGGAACGCCACGAGCTGCTCGGCCGGGTAGAGCTCGTTGCCGCCGCCGGCGGTCAGCGGCGACACCGTGGAGAGGACCGCGAAGCCGAGGTAGATCGTCGGCACGACCAGCGTCGCCTCGAACCGCAGCGCCGACGGCGCGACCTGCGCCGCCACCGCGCCGCCGAGCACCGCGAGCGGCACGCAGGAGGCGAGCGCGAGCAGCCCGCGCCGCGCGGCGGGCGAGCGGACCATCGTCCAGCGCAGCGCGACGAGCGCGCGGAGCTGCTGCAGACCGCTGGTCACCCGAGCAGGCTCCGGTAGCGCAGCGCACCCTCCGGCCCGGCCAGCTCGTCGGCCGGCGTCGCCGCGGCGACCCGGCCGCCGCGCAGCACGACCGCCTCGTCGCACGCCTCGACCGCGAGGGAGAGCAGGTGCGTCGAGACCACCACCGCGCCGCCGGCCAGCCGCGCCTCGCGGATCACGTCCATCGTCGCCTCGACCCCGAGCGGGTCCACGCCGTCGAACGGCTCGTCGAGCAGCAGCAGCGGCGGCTCGTGGAACGCGGCGAGGGCGACGGACAGCCGCCGCCCCATGCCGTGCGAGAACCCGGCCGTGACGCGATGCGCGGCGCCGCCGAGCTCGAAGCGTTCGAGCAGGTCCTTCGCCCGCGGCTCCCAGCCGGGCGGCAGCGCGCGCAGCCTGGCCGAGAGCGCGAGGTGCTCCCACGGCGTCGCGCGCGGGATCAGCCCGCCGACGTCGGGGCAGTAGCCGACGCGGGCCCGGACGCCCGCCGGGTCGTGCCGCGCGTCGACCCCGCCGACGACGACCGTTCCGGCGGTCGGCGGCAGCACGCCGGCGAGCGCGCGCAGCGTGGTCGACTTGCCGGCGCCGTTGCGGCCGACCAGCGCCACCGAGGCGCCGGGGGAGACGCGCAGGTCGAGCCCGTCGACCGCGCGGACGTCGCCGAACTCGACGACGAGCCCGGAGACGTCCGCGACGGCGGCGGTCACGGGCTAGGAGTAGATCGCCTCGACGTCGTTCGCGAAGTCCTTCATGATCACCGCGCGCTTGAGCTTGAGCGACGGCGTCATGTGGCCCGACTCCTCGGTGAAGTCGTTCGGGAGGATGCGGAACGACTTGATGGCCTCGGCCTTGGACACGGCCTTGTTCGCCTCGTCCACGGCCTCCTGGATCGTCGCGCGCAGGTCCGGGTCGTCGACCAGGTCGGCGACCGTCGCGCCGTCGGGCTTGCCGGCCTGCTTCGCCCAGGCGGGGAACGCCTCCGGGTCGATCGTGACGAGGCAGCCGATGAACGGCTTCGCGTCGCCGACGACGATGCACTGGCTGACCAGCGGATGCGCGCGGAGCCGGTCCTCGAGGACGGCGGGCGCGACGTTCTTGCCGCCGGCCGTGACGATGAGCTCCTTCTTGCGGCCGGTGATCTTCACGTAGCCGTCGGCGTCGATCTCGCCGATGTCGCCGGTGTGGAACCAGCCGTCGGCGTCGAGCGCCTCCTTCGTGGCCTTGGGGTTGTTGTAGTAGCCGCGGAAGATCTGCGCGCCCTTGAGCAGGATCTCGCCGTCGTCGGCGATCTTCACGCTGGTGCCGGGGATCGCGCGGCCGACCGTGCCGATGCGCATCGCGTTCGGGACGTTGAGCGTCGAGCCGGCGCTCGTCTCGGTGAGGCCGTAGCCCTCGAGGATCGTGATGCCGATGCCGCGGAAGAAGTGCCCGAGCCGCGCCCCGAGCGGCGCGCCGCCGGAGACGCAGTACTCGACGCGGCCGCCGAGCGCGGCGCGCAGCTTCGAGTAGACGAGCTTGTCGAACAGGCCGTGCTGGAGCTTCAGCAGGATCGGCACGCCGCCGCGGTCGAGCGCCTGCGAGTAGTCGATCGCCACCTTCTCGGCGAGGTCGAAGATCTTCCCCTTGCCGTCCGCGTGCGCCTTCTGCTTGGAGGCGTTGTAGACCTTCTCGAACACCCGCGGCACGGACAGCAGGAACGTCGGCTGGAACGTCGCGAGGTCGGGCAGCAGCGTCTTCACGTCGGACGAGTGCCCGACCCGCACCCGGTTTGCCGTCGCGCCGAGCTGGATGATCCGGCCGAATACGTGGGCGAGCGGCAGGAACAGCAGCGTCGACCCGTGCTCGTTGTAGAACTCGCCGATGCCCTCGCGGGTCGAGTCGATGTCGAACATGAAGTTGCCGTGCGTGAGCTCGCAGCCCTTCGGCCGGCCGGTCGTGCCCGACGTGTAGATGATCGTCGCGAGGGTGTCCGGGGTGAGCGCGCCGTGGCGCCGGTCGAGCTCGGCGCGTTCGACGCCCTTGCCCTGCTCGACCAGCTTGTCGAAGTCGCCGCCGTCGATCGTCCAGACGTGGCGCAGGTCCGCGAGGCGGCCGCGTACCTCGGCCACCGTGGCGGTGTGCCGCTCGCTCTCGACGACCACCGCGACGGCGCCGGAGTCGGAGAGGATCCACTCGACCTGCTCGGCCGAGGACGTCTCGTAGATCGGGACGGTCACGCCGCCGGCGGTCCAGATCGCGTAGTCGGCGAGCGCCCACTCGTAGCGCGTGCGGCTCATCAGCCCGACGCGGTCGCCGACCTGCAGGCCGTTCGCGACGAACCCGGCGGCGAGCGCGCGTACCTGCTCGGCGAACTCCGCGGACGTGACGTCGGTCCAGCCGCCGCCGGCGCGGCGGGCGAACACCACCGACGACGGGTAGTCGCGCTCGTTCGTCCAGAGCATGTCCGTGAGGTTGCCGGACGTGGGCGGCGCGATCCTGACCGGGCTCGTGTACTCCTTCATGCCCCGAACCTAAACGCGCCGCCCCGGGGGCGCTAGGTCACGCCGTACTCGAACCAGACCCCCCACGCCTCCAGGACCGGCTTCGCCAGGTCGTGCGCGGTGTGCGCGTGCCAGCCGAGGTACGCGCGTCCGTGCATGCCGTCCCGCCCGAGCCCCCACAGCACCATCGTGTACAGAGGCAGGCCGGTGGCCGTGTACCGGCTCGGCCAGTACGACTGCCCGTCGTCGTCCAGCGGGTCGCAGCCGAGCGGGTGGTCCTTCGCGGGGTCGCCGGTGTCCTCGGGCCGTGCCTGGTAGCCGCAGCCGCGCATCCCGACCTGCTCGGGCACGTACTCGTCGCTGGTCTGGTAGTAGGCGACGAACCCGTCTGCGCTGCCGTACCGGCCGACGTCGCCGTACCCGCCGCCGGTCCAGACCCGGCCGGCGTAGCCGTTCGAGGTCGTGCAGTGGTCGTAGCCGCACGTCACGGCCAGCCGGCGGAACGATCCGTGCACGCGGCCCGCCGCGGTGACCGCCTGCCGCCTCGTCCGCAGGCCGGTCGAGTCGAACGTCAGCGTCGCCACCCCGTCGGTGAACAGGTACACCTGCCACACACCCGCGGCGATGCGCCCGTCGTTCGTGACGACCGCGAGGTGGTCCTTGCCGGGCGGGTACCCGCGGTAGCCGTACCTGGCCATGTCCCGCGTGTAGTCGAACGACACGTTGACGCCGGCGCAGTCGACGGCCCGGCAGGCCCCGCCGAGGCTGATGCGGACGGCGGCGAACGTGCCGCCGCGGACGGTGAGCAGCGCGCCGTAGTCGTCGGGCAGGTGTGCGACGTCGGGGACGCGCAACCGGATCCCGGAGACGCCGGTCCACCGGATGCTCGTGCCGGTCGTCAGCTCGGCCTCGGCGGCCCGCGGCGGCGCGGCGCTCGCCGCGGCGCCCGCGGGGCACGCGGCGGCCAGCGCGAGCGCCAGCGCGGAGAGGCGGCGGCCGAGCGTCACCGGACACCCGCGAGGTCGTCGGGCTGCGGCGTGAGGTAGACCTGGCTGTACCCGTCGTAGACCTTGCCGGTGGCGCTGTTCGTGAGCTGGCCGTGGACCCGGTGCGGCTTCCCGGCGGCGATACCCGCGGGGTCGTACGTGCAGAGGAACGGCGTCACCACGGCGTTGCCCGCGCCGTTGAACGCCGGCATGGAATTGCTCGCGAAGCAGCCGGGGATGCGCGTCCACGTGTTCGGACCCACCCAGGCCTGAACCTCCACGAGGAGCGTCACCGAGTAGCGGAGCTCCTGGAAGCTCGCGCAGTGGCCCTCGCCCGCGGCTTGGTCGATGCCCCACACCGAGCCGACGCCGTCCCGGTAGACGGGCGGCACGACCAGCGTCCCGGCCACCGCCGGGGTGGCGCAGGTGACCTCGGGGCTGTCGACGTTGTGCTGCGCGGCGCGGACCGCCGCGGTGGCGATCGCGACCTCGGTCTCCGCGGTCGCGAGCGCGAGGTCGGTCGGGGCCGCGTGCGCGGCCGGCGCGCCGGCGACGAGCAGTGCGGTGGCGGTGGCGATCGGCAGCGCGAGCCGCCCCAGGACGTGATTCATGAACGTTTCCCCCGTTCAGTCGCGACGAATTGTCGGGTATCACACGATCAATTCGTGGCGTGATTACATCGCGCGGCGCGCAGACGCCGCCGATTCAGGGCTGCGCGAGGCCGCGGCGGGACAGGACGCGGCGCTCGATCGGCGCGAAGACGAACAGCTCGATGCCGATGCCGACCACCAGGATCGACAGGATCGCGGCCATCACGAGGCTCATGTCCGACAGCTCGCGGCCGGTCTGGAGGAGCTGGCCGAGCCCGAGCCCGAGGCGCGGCGAGAACGTGATCAGCTCGGCCGCCATCAGCGAGCGCCAGGAGAACGCCCACCCCTGCTTGAGCCCGGCGAGGTAGCCGGGCAGCGCGGCCGGGATGACGACGTGCCGGGCCGCGGCGACGCGGGCGGCGCCGAGGACGCGGCCGACCTTGAGGTAGAGCGGCGGCACCTGGTCGATGCCGGCGACGAGGCCGTTCGCGATGGACGGCACGGCGCCCATCAGCACCACGAAGTAGATCGCCGCGTCCGACAGGCCGAACCAGATGATCGCGGCCGGCACCCAGGCGACCGACGGCAACGACTGCAGGCCGCTGATGATCGGGCCGATCGCGAGGCGGACGACCCGCACGCGCGCGATGAGCAGCCCCAACGGCGTCCCGACGGCGATCGACGCGAGGAACCCGAGCACGCCGCGGTGCAGGCTGTTGAGCACCGCTTCCTGCACGGTCCCCTTCGACCACTGGGCGCCGAACGTCCGCGCGACGTCGAGCGGCGAGGGGAGGGCGTAGGACTCCTTGAGGTGCAGCGCGTACGCGAGCTGCCACACCGCGACGAACAGCGCGACGGCGGCGAGCGGCGGCAGCGCGCGCAGCCACCGGCGCGACCGCGACTTCGCGGGAACGGGCTCCGGCGCCTCCAACGCGTCCAGGCCCGCCTCCAGCGTGGCGAGGGCGTCAGGCATGGCGGCGGATCTCCTCGCGCAGCCGGTCGGTGATGTCGAGCGAGAGCGCCGCGACCTCGGTCGACTCGATGCGGCGCGGGTGCGGGATGTCGACGTCCCACTCCTGCGCGACGCGGCCGGGCTTGGACGAGAGCAGCACGACGCGGTTGCCGAGCCGGACGGCCTCGCGCACGTTGTGCGTCACGAACAGCACGGTCAACCCGACCTCGGTCCAGACGCGGGTCAGCTCCTCGTGCAGCGCGTCGCGGGTGATCGCGTCGAGGGCCGCGAACGGCTCGTCCATCAGCAGCACGGAGCAGTCCTGCGCGAGCGCGCGGGCCAGCGCGACGCGCTGGCGCATGCCGCCGGAGAGCTCGTGCACGCGCTTCTTCGCCTGGCCCTCCAGGCGCACGACCGCGAGCAGCCGCTCGACCTCGGCCTTGCGCGCCCCGCGCGGGACGCCGCGCAGGCGCAGCGCGAGCTCGACGTTCTGGCCGGCGGTGAGCCACGGGAACAGCGCGGGCTCCTGGAACATCAGCGCGGCGCCGTTGCCGTGGTGGTGCACCCGCCCGGCGGTCGGCTCGTCCAGGCCGGCCACCAGGGAGAGCAGCGTCGACTTGCCGCAGCCGCTCGCGCCGACGAGGCAGACGAACTCGCCGGGGCGCACCTCCAGGTCGATGCGGTCGAGCACGGCCGGCCCGTTGTCGAACGACTTGCTGACGTCGCGCAGCGACACGGCGTGCGACGCGCGGACGTGGGGCGTCGTGGCGAGCGCGCCGTAGGCGATGTCCTGGACGGCCATGGCTACTTCCTCCCTAGCCCGGCGTCGGAGACGGCGGGTCGGCCTTGCGCGGCGAGCACGGCGTTGAGCGGGCGCAGGTCGTAGATGCCGGCGAGGTCCGGCTTCGCGAGCAGCCCCGCCTCGGCGGCGTGCGTGGCGGACGCGACGAGGGACGTCGCGACCGGGTCGTAGGTGACGGTGAGGTGCGAGAACGCGCGGTCGAGGACGGCCGCGGCGAGCTTCTTGGTGGTCAGCCGCTCCAGCGCGGCGTTGACGACGGTCTTCGCCTCGGCCGGGTTCTTGACGATCCAGTCGGTGGTCTCGACGTGCGCCTCGAGCAGCTTCCGCACGACGTCGGGGTGGTCCTCGAGGAACGGCGTCGCCACGATCAGGTGCGTCGTGACGAACGTGCCCCGCGGCCACAGCGTCGCCTCGTCCACGAGCACCTGGCCGCCGCCGTCGAGGACGAGCCGGCTCGCCCACGGCTCCGGCAGCCAGGCGCCCGCGATCTCGCCCTTCTTGAACAGGTCGAGCGAGGTGGCGTTCTCCTGCGGCGCGATCGTGACGTCGCCGCCCTTCTGCGGGTCGGTCTTGAGGCCGTTGGCCTTCAGCCAGGCACGCAGCGCGACGTCCTGCGTGTTGCCGAGCTGCGGCGTCGCAAGCGTCTTGCCGCGCAGGTCCGCGGCGCTCGTGATGCCCGGCTTGACGACGAGCTGCGCGCCGCCGCTGGTCGCGCCCGCGACGATGCGGATCGCGTCGCCCTTGCTCTTCACGTACGCGTTGATCGCGGGGTTCGGGCCTACGTACGCCGCGTCGATCGCGCCCGCGAAGATGGCCTCGACGGCGGCGGGGCCAGCGTTGAACACCTGCGTCTCGACCCGGCCGATCCGCGCCGCGAACGTCCCGCGCTGGACGCCGACCAGGGCGGTCGCGTGGGTGACGTTGGCGAAGTAGCCGAGCCGGACGGCGTCGCCGCCCAGCGCGGACGCGGACGGCTTGGTCGCGCAGCCGGCCGCCGTCGCGAGCGCGACGACCGACAGCGCGGCGGCGAGAAGGCGCTTCACGCGCGCGCCCCGATCAGCCCGGCGCCGGCGGTCGCGCCGGTCAGCTCGTCCACGAGGATGAACGACCCGGTCGCGCGGTTCTCCGCGTAGTCGTCGGCGAACAGCGGCTGCGCGGTCCGCAGCGTGACGCGGCCGATGTCGTTGAGGCCGAGGCCGTCCGCCGGCACCGGCGTCAACGTCGTCACGTCCAGCCGCTCGTCGGCGGTCTTCACGACCGCCTTCGCGGTGCGGGTCGTGTGCTTGACCAGGTAGCGGCTGCCCGCCCGCAGCGGCTCGTCGGTCATCCAGCAGACCGTCGCCTCGACGTCCTGCGTGACGTTCGGGCGGCCGCCGAGGCCGACGATCATGTCGCCGCGCGACACGTCGACGTCGTCGGCGAGGCGGATCGTCACCGACATCGGCGCGAACGCCTCGTCCACCGGGCCGTCGTACGTGTCGATCGACGCGATCGTCGTCCGCACGCCGCTCGGCAGGATCTCGACCTCGTCGCCGGCGTGCAGCACGCCGCTCGCGACCTGGCCGGCGTAGCCGCGGTAGTCGCTGCGGTGGTCGCGGACGACGTACTGGACGGGGAACCGCGCGTCGCCCAGGTGGTGGCTCGTCGCGACGTCCACCGACTCCAGGTGCTCCAGCAGCGAGGGGCCGGCGTACCAGGGCGCGTTCGCCGACCGCGTGACGACGTTGTCGCCGTGCAGCGCGGAGATCGGGATGGCCGTCGCGGGGAACGGGAACGCCTCCGCGATGGCCCGGAACACGCCCTCGTCCCAGCCGACCAGGTCCATCTTGTTGACCGCGAGGACGAGGTGCGGGACACGCAGCAGGGTGGACAGGAACGCGTGCCGGAACGACTGCTCGACGAGGCCCTTCCGCGCGTCCACCAGGATCACCGCGAGGTCGGCAGTCGAGGCTCCGGTGACCATGTTGCGGGTGTACTGCATGTGGCCGGGGGTGTCGGCCACGATGAACTTCCGCTTCGGCGTGGCGAAGTACCGGTACGCGACGTCGATCGTGATGCCCTGCTCGCGCTCGGCGCGGAGGCCGTCGGTGAGCAGCGCGAGGTTGGTCGCCTCGCCGCGCCGCGCGGACGCGTCCTCGACGGCCGCGGCCTGGTCCTCGAAGACGCTCTTCGAGTCCCAGAGCAGCCGCCCGATGAGCGTGCTCTTGCCGTCGTCGACCGACCCCGCGGTCGCCAGCCGGAGGAGTTCCGTGGTCACGCGGCGCCCCCGGCGGTGAGCGTTTCCTGCAGCGAAGTCGCGCCGGCGAACGTTCCCTGCAGGAAACGCCGCACGGGCCGGGGGGCTGGGCGGGGGGCGGCGGCTGCGGGGGCCGGGGGGCGCGCGGTGGTGGTGGTCACTTAGAAGTAGCCCTCTCGCTTCCGGTCCTCCATCGCGGCCTCGCTCACCTTGTCGTCGGCGCGGGTGGCGCCGCGTTCGGTGATGCGGGTCGCCGCGATCTCGGCGATGACGTCCTGGACGGTGGCGGCGGTCGACTCGACCGCTCCCGTACAGGAGGCGTCACCGACGGTCCGGTAGCGCACCGTGCGCACCGACGGCGTCTCGCCCGGCCGGAGCGTCACGTACGGCGAGACGGCGAGCAGCATCCCGTCGCGCTCGAACACCGCGCGCTCGTGCGCGAAGTAGATCGACGGGACCTCGAGCCCCTCGCGCTCGATGTACTGCCAGATGTCGAGCTCGGTCCAGTTGGACAGCGGGAAGACGCGGATGTGCTCGCCGGGGTTGTGCCGGCCGTTGTAGAGGCTCCACAGCTCGGGGCGCTGGTTCTTCGGGTCCCACTGGCCGAACTCGTCGCGGAACGAGAACACCCGCTCCTTGGCCCGCGCCTTCTCCTCGTCGCGGCGGGCGCCGCCGAAGACGGCGCAGAACCTGTTCGCGGCGATCGCGTCGAGCAGCGTCACGGTCTGCAGCGGGTTGCGCGACTGGCCGGGCCGCTCGCGGACGCGGCCGGTGTCGATCGACTCCTGCACGCTCGCGACCACGAGCCGCGCGCCGAGCTCGGCGACCCGGCGGTCGCGGTAGTCGATGACCTCGTCGAAGTTGTGGCCGGTGTCCACGTGCATGAGCGGGAACGGGATCGGCGCCGGCCAGAACGCCTTCTCGGCGATCCGCAGCATGACGATCGAGTCCTTGCCGCCGGAGAACAGCAGCGCCGGGCGCTCCAGCTCCGCGGCGACCTCGCGCATGACGTGGATGGCCTCGGACTCGAGGACGTCGAGGTGCGAGAGGGCGTACGGCGTGTGCCGGGTGCCGGGGTCGAGGAGCGTCATGCGCGGGCCTCCAGGAGGGCGAGCACTCGGGCGGCGGAGTCGGCGACCGACTCGGTCTCGGTGCGGATCACGAGGTCGGGGGCGGCCGGCGGCTCGTACGGGTCGTCGACGCCGGTGAAGCCGGTGATCTCGCCGGCCAGCGCCTTGGCGTACATGCCCTTCACGTCGCGCTCGCGGGTCACCTCGACCGGCGTCGCGACGTGCACCTCGCGGAACTCGGCGCCGAGCTCACCGTGCAGCGCGCGCACCTTGTCGCGGGCGGCGGCGTACGGCGACACGAGCGAGACGAGAACGGTGACGCCGTGCTTGGCGAGCGTCGCGGCGACCCAGCCGACGCGCAGCACCTGGGTGTCGCGGTCGGCCTTCGAGAAGCCGAGGTCGTTCGACAGGTACGCGCGCACCTCGTCGCCGTCGAGGATCTCGACGGGGCCGTCGAGCCGCTCGGCGACGGCGCGCGCGATCGTGGTCTTGCCGGCGCAGGGGAGGCCGGTGAGCCAGACGGTCAGCCCGCGCATTCGCCACGCCCCAAGATGACCTGGAACGGCGCCGTGTCGCCCCAGTCGGTGAAGTCCTCGGGCGCCTCGTCGCGGGTGCGCTTGACGTCGAACTCCGACAGCGACGCGCCGATCTCCTCGGCGCCGATGCGGTCCACCCAGTCGCCGAACCGCTCGCCGTCGCGGCGCTCCTCCTTGAAGCGGCCGACCACGTTGACCACTGCGGCGGGCGTGAGCTTGGCCGGCGCCTTGGCGACGTACTGGCCGAACCGCGCGCCGCCCTCGGTGACCCGGCCGCCGAGCAGGATGCGGTAGCCGGGCGCCTCGTCGGTGCCGACCCGGCGGACCTGGCCGGACAGGCCGATGTCGGCCATCTGCTGCTGGCCGCAGGAGTTCGGGCAGCCGGACACGTTGATGGACAGCGGCACGTCGCCGAGCCCGGCGACCTTGAGCGCGTCGATCGTCGCGGACGCGACGCCGCGCGAGGCGACGAGCGCGAGGTTGCACGTCTCGGCGCCGGGGCAGCTCACGACGTTCGACGCGCGCTCGGCGCCGGTGTCGTTCAGGCCCGCGGCGGCGAGGACGTCGTAGAGGCGCGGCACGTCGCCCGGGCGCAGGTCGCGGGCGACGAGGTTCTGCCGGACCGTCGTGCGCCACTCGATGCCGAGCTCGCGCGCGGCCTTCGCCAGCGTCCGGAACTGCTCGGTCGTGACGTCGCCCATCCGCACCGAGACGTACGCGACGTAGCGGCCGCGCTGGCGCTGCTCGATGACGTTCGTCTCGCGCCACAGGGCGTAGCCGAACGGGTCGGCCGACTCGTACGACGGGTCCTCGGCGGCGACGACGGCGGGCCGCGGCTGCCGGGCCGGGAGGAACGCCTCCGGGTCCTGCTTGCGGTAGTCCGCGGAGCAGCGCAGCTTCTCGCGCTCGGCGAAGACCTTCTCGCGGAACGTCTCGATGCCCATCTTGGCGACGAGGAACTTCATCCGCGCCCGCGCCCGCTGGTGCCGCGGCATCTCGCGGTCCCAGACCCGCAGGATCGCCTCGGCCGTGACGATCAGCTCGTCCGGCGCGGTGAGCGGCTCGAGCGGCTGCGCGGCGTGCGGGTCGGTGCCGAGGCCGCCGCCGACGACGAGCCGGAAGCCCTTCACCCCGTCGACCTCGGTCGCGATGATGCCGATGTCGTGGATGCCGGTGAGGGCGCAGTCGATGGCGCAGCCGGACGCCGCGACCTTGAACTTGCGGGGGAGGTTCTGCGCGAGCGGGTTGCGCAGGAAGTGCCGGGCGACGGCCTCGGCGGCGGCGTTGACGTCGAGCACCTCCATCGGGCAGACGCCCGCGAGGTGGCACGCGGTGACGTTGCGGACGGTGTCGCCGCACGCCTCGCGGCTCGTGACGCCGGCCTCCGCGAGCCGCTTGAGCGCGGCCGGCACGTCGGCGAGCGCGACGAAGTGGAACTGCACGTTCTGCCGGGTCGTGATGTGGCCCCAGCCGCGGCTGTACTGCTCGGCGACGTCGGCCATCGCGTCGAGCGCCTGCGGGGTCAGCGAGCCGCCGGGCAGCTTGGTGCGGACCATGTGCACGTCGACGAGGTGGCGCTGGCCGTACACGCCGTGCCACAGCCGCATCCGGCGGAACTCCTCCGGGTCCATCTCCCCGGCGAGGTAGGACTTGACCGCGACCTCGAAGCGGTCGAGCTCGTCCAGGTCGGAGAACGCCGGGGCGTCGCGCAGGCTCGGCGCGAGCTCGTCGTCCGCGAGCAGCCGCGGCGAGGTGTCGGCGTCCACCGCGCCCCCGAACGACGCGAACGTACGTACGTCAGACATGCAGACCACACTCCGTCTTGCCGGTCCCCGCCCAGCGGCCGCTGCGGGGGTCCTCGCCGGGGGCCACGCGGCGGGTGCACGGCGCGCACCCGATCGAGAGGTAGCCGTCGGTGAGGAGGGGGTTGACGAGCACGCCGTGCTCGGCGACGTACGCGTCGACGTCGGCCTGCGTCCAGGCCGCGATCGGGTTGACCTTGACCTTGCTTCTCTTGGCGTCCCACCCGACGACCGGGGTGGCCGCGCGGGACGGGCTCTCGTCGCGGCGGACGCCGCTGCCCCACGCGAGGTACGGCGCCAGCGCCGCGTCGAGCGGGTCCACCTTGCGGGCCTGGCAGCACGCGTCGACGTCGCGCTCGTAGAGGCGGTCGTCGGGCAGGTCGTTGGTGATCGTCAGGACCGTGACGTCGTAGACGCTCGCGATCGCGTCGCGGGTGCCGATCGTCTCGGCGAAGTGGTAGCCGGTGTCGAGGAACAGCACGCGCACGCCCGGCGCCACGCTGCTCGCCAGGTGGGCGAGCAGGCCGGTCTCCATCGACGACGTGAGCGCGAACCGGTCGCCGAACGTCTCGTGCGCCCAGCGCAGGATCTCGCCCGCCGGCGCGCCCTCGAGGTCGCGCCCGGCGCGCAGCGCGACCTCACGGAGGTCCTCTGCGGCGGAGATCGTCATGTGCGGCGTCCTGGAGAACGGGGGACGCTCGCGCGACGGCGTTGCCTACGGCTCCAGGCCGGGGACGCCGGACGCGGCGTCCCGATGCGGAGGTGCGAAGGGGTCTGCCGGTCCTAACAGGGACAGGGCAGACACAGGGCGGTGCTCACGCGCTGCAGGTCGACATGCAGCCGTGCGTAGAGGACCGCGAAGGACATGGCCGCAGGGTAAGGGGTCGAATTGGGCATGTCCATCTTTCGCAATTCTGGTAACTGCAAGGCATGTGCAACAGCGCCGCGAGACGCCGTGTGAGACTGCGCGGGTGCCGCTGGTCGACGTGATCGACGAGACGTTCCTCGTCGCGCCGCCCGCCGCCGTCGCCGCCGAGCTGAAGTCGCCGGAGCTGTGGCGGCGGCTGTTCCCGGACCTGGAGTGCGCGGCGTACGAGGACCGCGGCGACGAGGGCGTGCGGCTGCGGGTCTCCGGCGCGCTGGTGGGGACGAGCGAGTTCTGGGTCGAGCCGTGGGGCGACGGCGCGATCGTGCACTACTACCTGCGCGCCGACCCGGCGCGGGAGCTGTCGCCGAGGCGGCTGATCCGCGCCCGCGAGCGGCACCGCGTCCGGGTCAAGGCCGGGCTGAACGCGTTGAAGGACCGGCTGGAGGCGGGGCGGGTCGTCGGGATGCCGCCGGAGGGCTCAAGCCGTTAGGCCGAACGGCCGATAGCCCGGGTGTGACCGGCTCCTGCCCGTCGTGCGGCGCCACCGTGCGCGCCGGCGACCCGTGGTGCACGTTGTGCTACGCGGACCTGCGCCCGAAGCCGCCCGCGCCCCCGGCCGTCGACCCGTTGACGGCACCGCTGGACGTGCTGGTGGCGGCCGCGCCCGCCGCGGCTCCCGAGATCGCGGCCGCGGCTCCCGAGGTCGCGGTCGCGGCGCCGGCTCCGGTGGTGCCCGCCGCCCCCGTCGACCCGCTCACCGCGCCGCTGTCCGCGGTGCTCGCGCAGCCGCTCGCCGCCGACCCCGGCGCCCCCTCCACCGTGACGTGGCCGTGCGTCGACTGCGGGGGCCGTTCGCCGATCGAGGCGGCGGCGTGCACGACGTGCGGCACGCCGTTCGGCGGCCGGATCACGCGGCTCGACGACGTGCGCGCGCTGCGCCAGCGACGGATGGTCATCGCGGTGGCCTGCCTGGCGGCGTTCCTCGTGCTGCTCGGCGCGTTCACGCTCGCGACGACCAAGGAGCCCCCGAAGGGGCAGCCGGCGCCGGGCCCCACGATCATGGTGCCGTAGCGGCTAGGCCCGCAGCGCGGATGTCACGACGCCGTCGCGGTCGCAGAGGTTCAGCCGGCCCGGGTCGAAGTCCTTCGTCAGGCCGAGCGCCGCGTCGCCCACCAGCCTTACCGACCACCCCTCCCGCCGCGCGCGCGCCGTCGCGTCGGCCACGGTGAGCCCGACGTACGACGGCTCGTCGTAGCCGACGCCGAACGCGCGGTCGCGCCACAGGCCGCACGTGTCCGGCGCCTCGAACACGTGGTGCCACGCCGCCGCGTCCGAGACGGAGTACGGCCGCGAGTAGCCGCACGTCGTCAGCGCGCGGTCGGCGTAGACGGCGAACAGCCCGCGCAGCCCCACGGCGGTGTCGGGCACCTCGCCGGGCCGCGCGGTCAGCGTCAGCGTGCCGCCTTGGGGGCCGCGGTAGACGTGGTGCACCGCGAGGTCGACCTCGGTCCGCTCGCCGTGCCGCACGCCGACCACCGTCGCGTCGACCGCGATGTCGAACCCCTCGATGACGTCCGGGTAGGTCCGCGCGCAGGTCCCCGCCGCCGGCAGAACCGGCCACGCGCCGGCCACACCGGGGGAGACGGTGGCGACGGGCGCGGCGGGACGGCCGGGGTCGCGGACGGTGCCGCCGGCGACCGCGACGCCCGCCACCACCGCCGTGGCGACGACCCCCGCGAACGCCGCGGTGCGGGCCGCGCGGCGGCGGCGCGCGCGCGCGACGAGCACGGCGGCGGCGAGCGGGCGCGGCGGCTCGGGCACCGCGCTGTCGAGGAGCCGGGAGAGGTCGTTCATCGGGTCTCCACCAGAGAGAGGCCGGCGAGGCGAGGGTCCCGGCGCAGGGTGGCCAGCGCCTTGGCGGTCTGGCTCTTCACGGTGCCGACAGAGCAGCCGAGCACCTCGGCGGCGCGCGCCTCGGTCAGGTCGTCGAGGAAGCGCAGCACGACGACGGCGCGCTGCCGCCTCGGCAGCCGGAGCACGGCGGCGACGAGCGCGGCGCGCAGGTCGGTGTCGGCGGCGCCCGCGGCCCGGTCCGGCAGGTCGGCGGTCGGCGTCTCGCCGCGCCAGCGGCGGCGCCACCACGACGCGTACGTCGTGAACATCACCCGCCGCACGTACGCCTCGGCCCGGTCGGCGTCCGGCAGCCGGTGCCAGTGCGGCCAGGTGCGCACGAGCGCGGTCTGCACGAGGTCCTCGGCCGACGCCCAGTCGCCGGTGAGCAGCCACCCGGCGCGCAGGAGGGCACGCTGCCGGGCGGCGACGAACTCGGCGAACTCCATCGGCGCGGCCTCCCCTCTGCCGTGCCAACGGTGTGGGGCGCGGCGAAGGTTGTCTACGCTCGGGCCATGCGCGTGCACGTGGTGAGCGACGTCCACGGCCGCGCCGACGCGCTCGCCCGGGCCGGCGACGGCGCCGACGCGCTGGTCTGCCTCGGCGACCTCATCCACTTCATCGACTACGACGACTACTCCGGGATCATGGCCGACCTGTTCGGCGTGGCCGCGGTCGCGAAGCTGGTCGAGCTGCGCACCGCGCGCCGCTTCGACGACGCGCGCGCGTGGTCGCAGGAGCTGTGGTCGTCGATCGCGGAGGACCGGTTCGCGGTCATGGAGCGGGCGATCCGCGCGCAGTACGCGGAGCTGTTCGCGGCGTTCCCGACGCCGACGTACCTGACGTACGGCAACGTCGACCTGCCGCACCTCTACGCCGACTACCTGCGCGACGGCATCACGCTGCTGGACGGCGAGACGGTCGAGATCGGCGGGCTGACGTTCGGCTTCGTGGGGGGCGGGCTGCGCACGCCGATGCGGACGCCGTTCGAGATCTCCGACGAGGAGTACGCCGCCAAGGTCGCGGCGGTCGGCGCGGTGGACGTGCTGTGCTGCCACATCCCGCCGCACCTGCCGTGGCTGGTCTACGACACCGCCGCGCGGCGCTTCGAACGCGGCAGCGAGGCGGTGCTCGACGCGATCCGCACGACGCAGCCGGCGTACTGCCTGTTCGGCCACGTGCACAGCCCGCTGCTGCCGGCGGTCCGGCTCGGGCGGACGCAGTGCGTCAACGTCGGCCACTTCCGCGGGCGCGGCGAGCCGTACGTCCTCGACCTCCCGTAGGCTCGGCGCATGGCGGACCAGGCGAGCAGCTCCATCGTCATCGACGCGGCGCCGGCCGACGTGATGGCGGTCATCTCGGACTTCGCGGCGTACCCCGAGTGGGCCGGGTTCATCAAGACCGCCGAGGTGCTGTCGACCGGCGCGGACGGCCGGGCGGACAAGGCGCGGTTCGTGGTCGACGCGGGCGTCATGAAGGCCGACTACACGCTGCGCTACACCTACGACGGCGACCAGAGGATCTCGTGGGACCTCGAGTCCGGGACGCTGAAGGAGAACCGCGGCTCGTACACGCTGAAGCCCCAGGACGGCGGCACGCACGTGACGTACGAGCTCACGATCGACGCGGGCATCCCGATGCTCGGCATGTTCAAGCGCAAGGCCGAGAAGGTCGTCATGGACACCGCGCTGAAGGACCTCAAGAAGCGCGTCGAGGGTAGGTAGGGCGTGGCTCTTCCGGTCCCCGGCGCGGGCAGCCGGGGGCTGGTGTCGTTCCGGCTCCTCGGCATCCCGGTCGACATCCACGCGAGCTTCCTCGTCATCGCGTTCCTCATCGGCGCCAGCGGCCAGGGGATCGACGCGGCGCTCGTCTGGGTCGTCGTCGTCACGGTGTCGGTCGTCGCGCACGAGCTCGGTCACGCGCTCGTGGCGCGGCCGGTCGGCGGGGACCCGCGGATCGACCTGTTCGCGATGGCCGGGCTGACCCGGTGGGACGCGGCCCGCGCGAGCCGCGCCCGGCGCGTGATGGTGAGCCTCTCCGGGGTGGCCGGCGGCGTGGCGCTCGGCCTCGCGCTCGTGCCGCTGTACCACGCGGTGGACCCCGGGCGCGGCACGCTCCTGGAGTACGCGTTCCGGGCGGCCTTCTTCGCGAACCTCGGCTGGGGGCTGCTCAACCTGCTGCCGATGCTGCCGCTCGACGGCGGCCAGGTCGTGCTGGCGGTGATGCCCGGCCGCGACGACGTCGTCCGCGTCGTCCGCACGTCGTGGGTCTCGGTCGTGGTCGGCGCCGCGGTCGCGGTCGCCGCGGCGCGCGCGGGGTACGTGATCGCGGCGGCGTTCGTGCTGTTCTTCGGCGTCGGCAACGTCCGCACCGTGCTGTCGGTCCGCCGCCTGACCCGGCACGACGCGCGGACCCGGCCGCTGCTGGAACGCGCCGACACCGCGCTCGGCGAGGGTCGCGCCGAGGAGGCGTACGCCCTCGCCCGCGGCGCCGACGACCCGGTCGCGCGGATCGTCTCGGCCGCCGCGCTGCTGCGGCTCGGCCGCCCGCGCGAGGCGCAGGAGCGGCTGCTGGACCTGCCGCGGAACGTCCGCATCGACCGGACGTTCGAGGCCGCGGTGCTGCTGGCCAACGGCCAGGAGGCGCTCGCCCGCGACATCCTCGCCACGTCGTTGCCGGCGGACCCGCAGACGTGGGCGGTGCGCGAGCTGGCCGCGTTGCTGATCGCGCGTGGCGACGACGTGGACGCGCTGCTCGCGCCGGTCGGGCCGCGCGGCGCCGTGGGCGCGGCGACCGCGCTGTTCCACTCCGGCCGCTACGCCGACGCGGCGCGCTGGTACGAACGCGGCCTCGGCGCGGGGCTCGACGACTGGCACCACGCGTACAACGCGGCGTGCTCCTACGCGCGCGCCGGCGACGCCGACCGGGGGCTGCGCATGCTCGACCACGCGGTGCTGCTCGGCTTCCGCGACGGCGCGGTCGCCGACACCGACGACGACCTCGCCGCGCTGCGCGCGCACCCCGGCTGGGCGGCGGTGCGAACGAGGATCGGCTGATGTTCCGGCGGTGGCGCGAGGGGGACCCCACCGCGATGCCGGACTACGTCCACGACGCCATGGGCGTCATGGCGGCGAAGGGCGACATGGACGCGGCGCTCGCGCTGGTCGGCACGCGGCGCGGGCCGTACACCGGCGTCACCGTCGCGGCGGCGCTCGTCCGCAAGGGCGACGTGCGGGGCGCGCGGTTCGCGCTGCGCGGCGTGCGCGGCTGGGTCAACCCGGGCGTCGCGGCCGCGGTGTGGTGGGCGTCGGGTCAGGAGCGCCACGCGCGCCACCTGCTCGCCCGGGCCAGGCAGGAGGAGGTCGACGTGCTCGGCGCGATGACCCTGGCCGCCGTGCTGCACCGGCACGGGGCCGACGTCGGCGCGGTGGTGCGCGAGGCGTTCGGGGACGTGCTGACCGACCACGTGCTCGTCGGCCTCGCGTCGGGGCTGCACTTCGAGGGCGCGTTCGCCGAGGCGGCGGCGTTCGCCGAGCGCGGCACCGGTCGGGTGGCCGCGTTCGACGCGGCGGGCTGCTGGGCACGGGCCGGAGACCTCGACCGCGCGCTGCGCTGGGTCGCGACGGCGATCGACCGCGGCTGGGACGACCCGGCCGCGCTGGACGCCGACGACGCCCTGGCGCCGCTGCGCGCGCACCCGGGGTGGCCCGCCGTACGCGCTCGTTTGGGCCCGCCGTCGCCGCCGCACTAGCCTCTGCCTGGTGCGCGTCCTCCTGTTCACCGGCAAGGGCGGCGTCGGCAAGACCACCGCGTCGGCCGCGACCGCGACCCTCGCCGCCGGGCGCGGGCTGAAGACGCTCGTCGTCTCCACGGACCCCGCGCACTCGCTCTCCGACACGCTCGACACCCCCCTCGGCCCGGAGCCGACCGAGGTCGACGCGAACCTGTTCGGCCAGCAGATCGACGCGCAGCGGGAGTTCGAACGCTCGTGGCGCGAGGTGCAGGACTACCTGATGGCGCTGCTCGACCGCTCGGGCGTGGACCCGATGGCGGCCGAGGAGCTGACCGTGCTGCCCGGCGCCGAGGAGGTGCTGGCGCTGCTGGAGGTACGCCGCCAGGTCACCTCCGGCACGTGGGACCTCGTCGTCGTGGACTGCGCGCCGACGGCGGAGACGTTGCGGCTGCTCGCGCTGCCCGAGGCGCTGTCCTGGTACATGGACCGGGTGTTCCCGGCGTCGCGGCGGGTGGCCCGGGCGATGCGGCCGTTCGTCCGCTCGGCGCCGCTGCCGCACGACCGGGTCTTCGACGCGGTCGAACGTCTGCACGCCGACCTCGGCGACGTCCGCGCGCTGCTGACCGCGCCGGAGGCCAGCGTGCGGCTGGTGCTGACGCCGGAGGCGGTCGTCGTCGCGGAGGCGCGCCGCACCCTCACGTCGCTGAGCCTCTACGGCTACCGCGTCGACGGCGTCGTGGCGAACCGCGTGTTCCCGAAGGGCGACGACGCCTGGCGCGCCGGGTGGGTGGCGGCGCAGGCCATCCAGCTCGCGGAGGTGGAGCAGTCGTTCGCGCCGCTGCCGGTGTGGCGCTCGGCCTACCGCGCGGGCGAGCCGGTCGGGCTCGGCGAGCTGGCGGCGTTCGGCGCGTCGGCGTACGGCGCCGACGACCCGCTGGCGCTGCCGCCGCCGCGCGAGGCGCTGACCGTGACCCGTACCGACAGCGGCTACGACCTCGCGCTGGACCTGCCGTTCGCCGAGAGGACCGACCTCGACCTGGTCCGCCGCGGCGACGAGCTGGTCGTGACCGTCGGCTCGCGCCGCCGGGTGCTCGCGCTGCCGGGCGCGCTGCGCCGCTGCACCGTCGGCGGCGCGTCGCTCGCGGACGGGCGGCTCGTGGTGTCGTTCGTGCCCGACCCCGACCTCTGGAGGGACGCGTGACGGAGGCCGTCGGCTCGCTGGCCGAGGAGGCCGCGAAGCTGTTCGGCGCGGCCGAGGAGTGGTGGCGCACGCACGCGCCGGCCGCGGCGGCCGCGGCGGCCGCGCACCAGGGGCCGGAGTGCCGCGTCTGCCCGCTGTGCCAGGTGCTCGCGGTGGTGCGGACCGCGCAGCCCGAGGTGTTCGAGCACCTCGTGGTGGCGGCGGACGCGTTCGCGCAGGCGGTGCGGGTGGCGGCCGAGACGTGGGCGGCGCCGCGGCGGTCCGGCGTGCCGGTCGAGCGGATCGACATCACCTGATGGCGCTCGCGGTCGGCGTCGACATCGGCGGCACGAAGGTCGCCGGTGGCGTGGTCGACGCGGACGGCACGGTCCTCGCCGAGACCCGGCGCGACACCCCGGCGGGCGACGGGGACGCCGCGCTCGACGCGGTGGTCGCGGTCGTCGAGGAGCTGCGCGGGGCGCACGACGTGCGCGCGGTCGGCATCGCCGCGGCCGGCTACGTCAGCGCCGACCGCACGCGGATGCTGTTCGCCCCGAACCTGCCCTGGCGCGACGTCGCGGTCCGCGACGAGGTCGCCGCGCGCGTCGGCCTGCCGGTCGTCGTGGAGAACGACGCCAACGCCGCCGCGTGGGCCGAGTACCGCTTCGGCGCCGGCGCGGGGGAGCCGGACCTCGTCTGCCTCACCGTCGGCACCGGCATCGGCGCGGGCATCGTGCTGGACGGCCGGCTGTACCGCGGCCGGTTCGGCATCGCCGGCGAGCCCGGACACGTGTGCGTGGTGTGCGACGGCGAGCCGTGCGGCTGCGGCAACGCCGGGTGCCTGGAGCAGTACGCGTCCGGCACCGCGCTCGCCCGCTACGTGAAGGAGCGCGGCGGCACCGCGACCGGCGCCGAGATCACCGACCTGGCGCGGGCCGGTGACGAGGTGGCGCTGGAGGCGTTCGGGCTCGTCGGGCGGTGGCTCGGGCGCGGGCTCGCCGACATGGCGTCGTTGCTGGACCCGGGGGTGTTCGTGCTCGGCGGCGGGGTCGCGGACGCGGGCGACCTGCTGCTGGCGCCGGCCCGGGAGTCGTTCGAGGCGCACCTGTCGGGGCGCGGGCACCGGCCGCTCGCCGACGTCCGCCTCGCCCGGCTCGGCAACGTGGCCGGCGTCGTCGGCGCCGCGGACCTGGCCCGCTCGTGAGGGTCGGCACCGCGCTGCCGCAACGCCGCCTCGACCGGACGTTCCTCGACGTCGCGCGCGAGGCCGAGGACCTGGGCTACGACTCGCTGTCCGTCTACGACCACCTGGTGCCGCTCGGCGCGCCGGACGGCACGCCGGTGCTGGAGGCGTTCACGGCGCTGGCCGCGGTCGCCGCCGCGACGTCGCGGATCGGGCTGCGGACGCTCGTCGTGCGCGCGCCGATGCGGCCGGCGTTCCTCACCGCGCACCTGGCGCGGACGGTGCGGGCGGTGGCCGGCGACCGGTTCGTGCTCGGGCTCGGCACCGGCGACGCGAGCAGCGCGCGCGAGGACGCGCTGCTCGGCCTGCCGCACCTGCCCGGCCCCGCGCGGCGCGACGCGGTGCGCACGACCGTCGGCGTGCTGCGGGAGGTCGTTCCGGACCTGCGGGTGTGGGTCGGCGGGAACGGCCGGCTGACGCAGGCGCTGGCCGAGGACGTCGCGGACGGCTGGAACGGCTGGGCGCTGCTCGCCGGCGAGGTGCCGCGGCTCGGGGTCGAGGTGACGTGGGGCGGGCAGGTGGTCCTCGGCGGCTCGGCGGAGGAGGCGGCCGCGCGGCTCGCGTCGTGGTCGCCCGGGCGCGACCCGGCCGAACGCGAGCGGGCCCTGACCGGGACGCCGGCCGAGGTGGCGGAGCGGCTGCGCGGGCTGGCGGCGGCGGGGGTGGCGGAGGCGATCGTGGCGTTCGTGGGCGGGGACGCGGACGGGCAGCGGCGGGTGTTCGCCCGCGAGGTGCTGCCGCTGGTGCGGGCCGAGCCCCAACCGTGAAGCCCGGGCCGCGCCGTTCCCGCGTGGTGATCTTCACAGTTGGGGAGCGGCCGGTGGCCTCGCAACTCTAGGGTCGGCGTGTGAGAGCCGTCGTCGCGCTGGGGGGCAACGCCCTCTCGCCGCCGCGCGGCACGGGCACCGCCGACGAGATGCGCGGCGCGCTCGCGGTCGCCTGCCGGCACCTCGCCGACCTCGTCACCACCGGCGTCGAGGTCGTCATCACCCACGGCAACGGCCCGCAGGTCGGCCGCATCCTGCTCCAGCAGGAGGCGGCGGCACCGGACATCCCGGCGATGCCGATGGACGTCTGCGGCGCGGAGTCGCAGGGCCAGATCGGCTACCTGCTCGCCCAGGCCCTCGACAACGCCCTGCGCGCCCGCGGCTCCGACGTCCGCGCGCTCTGCCTCGTGACGCAGGTCGTCGTGGACGGCCGCGACCCGGCGTTCCGGCGGCCGACGAAGCCCGTGGGGCCGTTCTACGACCGCCCCACCGCGCAGCGCATCGCGCACGAGACCGGCCAGGTGTTCACGATCCAGCCGGACAAGCGGTGGCGCCGCGTGGTCGCGTCGCCGAGCCCGGTGCGGTTCGTGGAGGAGGGGCCGCTGCTGCAGATCGTCGACTCGGGGCACTGCGTCGTCGCGGCCGGCGGCGGGGGCGTTCCGGTCGTGGACGTGGACGGCGACCTGCGCGGCGTCGACGCGGTCGTCGACAAGGACCGCAGCGCGGCGTTGCTGGCGAAGATCGTCGGCGCCGACCTGCTGCTGATCCTCACCGAGGTCGACGTCGTGCAGCGCGGCTTCGGCACGCCCGACGCGGCGCCGCTGCCGCGGCTGACGACGGCCGAGGCGCGGGAGCTGTTGCGGGCGGGGGAGTTCCCCGAGGGCAGCATGGGCCCGAAGGTCGACGCGGCGTGCACGTTCGTGGAGAACGGCGGCCCGCGCGCGGTCATCACGTCGCTCGCCGCCGCCCGCGCGGCGCTGGACGGCGACGCCGGCACCGAGGTGGTGCCGGCGTGACCGACCTGCGCGTGCTGTCGTACAACGTCCTCTCGCTGCGGCTGGGGCTCGACCGGGTCGCGGCGGTGATCCGGGCCTGCGCGCCCGACGTCGTGTGCGTGCAGGAGGCGCCGCGGTTCTGGGGCTGGCGGGCGCGCTGCGCCGACCTGGCGCTCGCCGCCGGGCTGCGCATCGTCACCGGCGGCCGCCCGGCCGCCGCGAACCTGCTGCTCGCCCGCCCCGACCTGCGCGTGGTCGAGGGGCGGTCGGTACGGCTGCGCTGGCAGCCGCCGCTGCACCGGCGCGGCGTCGCGATCGGGGTGTTCGACGTCGCCGGCACGCCGGTCGTCGTCGCGTCCACGCACCTGTCGCTGGACGACGACGAACGCCCCGGCCAGGCCCGCGAGATCGCCGCGCTGCTCACCGCGTACGCCGCCCCCGCGGTGCTCGCCGGCGACGTCAACGAGGACCCGGACGGCCCGGCGTTCGCCCACCTCGCGGGGGTGTTCCAGGACGCCTACGCCGCCGCGCCCGTCGGCGACGGGCTGACCAGCACGGCGGCGCGCCCGCGGCGGCGGATCGACGCGGTGTTCGCCGACCGGCGGCTGGAGGTGGTGCGCTGCGGCGTCCCCGACGACGTCCCCGGGCTGGCCGAGGCGAGCGACCACCGGCCGCTGGTGGCCGTTCTGCGCCTGCCGTAGCGGGTGCCGCCGCAACAGTCGGGTTTCCGACACTCCCGCCGCGCGGCGCGTTCACGCCAGCAGGATCGGGGCGCAGCACTCACCCCCCTGTGCGGCGCCGAGCCGCCGACCCCCGAAGGACCCCTGCCTTGGACGCCTACGTCTTCGCCTCCGACGCCACCCAGTCCGCGACGGACGACGCGCTCGAGCTCGTGCCCGCGACGGCGCGCGCCGTCCTGCCGATGACCGGCGGGCGCGAGCTCTACGTCGCGCTCTCGGACAGCAGCGCGATCGGCCTGATGAGCAAGATCGTGACGACCCTCACGATCAGCGGCCTCACGTCGCCGGTGTCGTACCTCGCGTACGGTTCCACGTCGACGGAGGCGCCGTTCCCGACCTACGGTGTCGTCGCCGACTACGTCGGGTTCGTGCTGCTGGCCACGGCGGCCGCGAACACCGTGTCGGTCTACGAGGCGGCGCTCGAGGTCACGGGCGTCGTCGGCGCGGCGATGGTGTCCGGAACGGGGACGGTGACGATCGTGGTGGAGGCGACCTCCGACAGCTCCACCACGCTCACCGGGATCCTCGACACGGTCGCCGGCCTGACGAACGCCTCCGAGGTCGCCCGCGGCTCCGGGCCGGTGTCCGGCGGCGCCGGGTTCACGACGTCGTAGCGCCATGGACGTGCGGGGGGCGGACGAGACGGCGCGGTGCCGGAGCTGCGGGGCGGGCGTGCCCGGCGGCGCGGCGGTGTGCGGCGACTGCGGCGAGCCGACGGCGCCGCCGGAGCGCAAGCTCGTGACGGTGCTGTTCACGGACATGACCGGCTACGCCGAGCTGGTGAGCCGGCTCGACCCGGAGGACGTGCACGACTTCCTGCGGCCGGCGATGACCGCGCTGCGCCGGGTCGTGGAGTCGTTCGGCGGGTCGGTCCCGCAGATGCTCGGCGACGGGTTCATGGCGGTGTTCGGCGCGCCGGTCGGCCACGAGGACGACGCGGCGCGCGCGCTGCACGCGGCCGTGGCGCTGCACGCCGAGGTCGCCGCGGTGAACCGGTCGAACGACCGCCTCCGCGTCCCCGCGCTGCACGTCGGCGTGAACACCGGCGAGGTGCTCGTCGCCGCGTCGCGCGAGGTGGGCGGGTTCTCGGTCGCGGGCGAGACCGTGAACACCGCCTCGCGGCTGTGCTCCGAGGCCGAGCCCGGGCAGACGCTCGTCGGCGAGCGGACGGTGGAGCTGGCCGGGCCGGGGCTGCGGTTCGGGCCCGGCCGGGCGGTCCGGCTGCGCGGGCTCGCGGACAAGGTCGTGGTGCACGAGCTGCTCGGCCTGGACGCCCGCGCCGTCGCGCGGCCGCCGACCGGGGTGTTCGTCGGCCGCCGCGACGCGCTCGGTCACCTGCACGCGGCACTGGACGACATGGTGGCCGCGCGGCGTTCGCGGGTGCTCGTCGTCAGCGGCGAGGCGGGGCAGGGGAAGAGCCGGCTCGCCGCGGAGTTCCTGTCCCGGCGGGCGGGCGTCACCGCGCTGCGCGGGCGGTGCACGCCGTACGGGCGGCGGCGGCCGTTGCAGGCGGTCGTGGACGCGGTCGCGACGCACCTCGGCGTGCCGCCGGACGCGCCGGAGCCCGAGGTCACGGCGGCGGTCCGGCGGGTGTTCGGCGACTCGCCGGCGCTCGCCGCCCGGGTGGCGTACCTGCTCGGCTCGGCCGGCGAACGTTCCGCCGAGGCGGAGGTCGCGGCGCTGCGCGCGGTGCTCGTCGCGGCCGCCGCGGCGCAGCCGGTGATCCTGCTGGTGGACGACCTGCAGTGGGCCGACCAGGAGCTGGTCGACGCGGTCTGCGCGCTCGACGCCGCGCCGCTCGACGCGCCCGTGCTCGTCCTCGCGCTGGCCCGGCCCGAGCTCGAGCCGCCGCGGCCGCTGCCGTCCCGCGAGCTTGGCGCGCTGCCGGACGAGGACATGCGGACGCTGCTCGCCGACCTGCTCGGCGTGGAGCCGCCGGACTGGCTCGCCGCGGCGTTGCTGAACCGGGCCGGCGGCAACCCGCTGTTCCTCGAGGAGTGCACCCGGATGCTGCTGGAGACCGGCGGCATCTCGCGCGGCGTCGGCGGGGTCGACGCCGACGCGACGCAGGTCCGCCGCGTCCCGAACTCCATGCGCATGTTCATCGCCGCGCGCCTCGACAGCCTCTCGCCGGCCGAGAAGCGCCTGCTGCAACGCGCCTCCGTGGCCGGCGACACGTTCGCCGCCGGGGTGCTCGCGGCGATGTCGGACGAGCCGCACCTCGGCGACGCGCTCGACGCGCTGGTCGACCGCGGCCTGCTGCGCCGGGTGTCCGGCGACGAGTACGTCTTCAAGCACGTGCTCATCCGCGACGTGGCGTACGAGTCGCTGTCCCGCCGCGACCGGTCCGCGCTGCACACGGTGGTCGCCGAGTGGCTGTCGGCCGGGGCGAGCCCGCCGGTCGCGCTGCTCGCGTACCACTACCACCAGGCGTACTCGCTGGCCCGCTCGGACACGGCCGGCGTGCAGCCGTCCTGCGACCTCGCCCGGCTCGCGGTGCGGCACCTGCTCGCCTGGGGGCGCTCGCTCTACCGGCACCAGGCGCGCGCGGCCGAGGCGGCGCTGTCGCAGGCGGTGGACGTCGCGCAGTCGTCGCGGCAGTGCATCTCCGACGACGTCTACGCGACGCTGCTCGTGGAGCGGGCGACGGCGTTGAACGAGCTGCTCCGCTTCGGCGACGCCATCGAGGACCTGCAGGCCGCCGAGGCGCTGGCCGACGCGGTCGGCGACGGCGTGCTGCGCGCCCGCGCGCTGCTCGCGCACTCGGTGTCGCTGTCGCACGTGTCGCGGCTGGACCGGGCGCGCGAGCTGCACGCGGAGGCGGTGGCGCTGCTCCAGCGGGCGGGCGACGTGGGGCTGCTGGCGGCGGCGACGTTCCAGGCGGCGGAGAACCTCCGCTTCGACGACCTGCCGCAGATGACCAGGCTGCTGCGGGAGGCGTACGACCTGTACCGGCAGGCCGGCGACGAGGCGGGGCAGGCGGCGGTCGCGCGGTTCCTCGCGTACCTGCTGTCGCCGGCCGGTGGCGCGGAGTTCCGCCGCTGGTACGGCCTCGCCGAGGCCTCCGCGCGCAGCGAGGCGGAGCTGCGGGGGCGGGCGGAGGTGCGCTGCGCGCTGGCGTTCCACCTGCAGTACCGCGGCGACCTCGGCGCCGCGTTGGAGGCGGCCGTGCTGGCGCAGGCCGACGCCACCGAGTCGGGCGCGCGGTGGCGGGAGATCGACGGGCTGCTGATCCAGCAGGAGTGCCTGTCCGCGCTGGGCCGGCTGGACGAGAGCGACCGGGTGCTCGGCGAGCTGCTCGCGCGGGCCGACTCGCTCGGCTCGGCGCGGCTGCGCGCGGTCGCGCTGGTCAACGCCTCGCGCGCCGCGCTGCGTTCGCGGCGGGCCGCGCTGGCCCGCCAGCAGCTCGGCGACGGCCGCGCCGCGCTGGCCCGGATCGGGGAGCGCACCGCCGAGCTCACCGTGCTCTTCTACGAGGCCGAGCTGCTCATGGACTCGGGCCGCTGGGCCGAGGGCGCGGCGCTCGCCGACCGCGCCGTCGACCGCGCCGAGTCGAGCGGCTGGTCGCTCTCGGCTACCGGCATGCGGATCGTGCAGGCGCGCTGCGCGGTCGCCGACGGCTCGGACCGCGCCGAGTCGCTCGTCGCCGAGGCGATGGACGCCGCGCGCCGGCACGACACCGCGCGGTACGGCGCGCTGGCCGCGGCCTGCCTGGAGCAGCTCTCGCTGCTCGGTGGCGTCGCCGGCTCCGCGACGCTGGCGCCCACGTCGGGCGACCTGGCCGAGACGCACGCGACGGCCGCCGAGAACGACGGCCTGCGCCTGCTGCGCGCGTCGTCGCCGGCCGACGCGGCGGCGGCGTTCGAGCGCGCGGCGACGGCCTGGGCGGAGCTCGGCGCCACCGTCTGGCTGGCGCGGGCGCTGGTGTGGCAGGCCGAGTCGCTGCGCCGCGCGGGGGAGGAGCCGGCCGCGGCGCGGGTGGAGGAGCCGGTGGCGGCGTTGCTGGCCGACCTCGACGCGCCCCCGGGCCTCGACGTGAGGCTGCGTTCGATGCTGCCCGCCTAGCCCCCGCCGCCCCGCCCGCCGCCCCCCGGCCGCCCGTGCCGCGAGCGTTTCCTGCAGCGAAGCGTCACGGGAGAACGTTCGCTGCAGGAAACGCTCACCACGGCGGGGGCGCGGGTGGGGCGGGCGTCGGGCTACTCGGGGCCGGGGCGGCGGTAGCCGGGGCAGAGCTCCCCGGCGAGCTGCTCCAGGAACAGCCCGATGTCGGTCACGATGCCGACCGCCTGCGCGGACCCGCGGTCGGCGAGCTTCGTCACCGTCGCGGGGTTGATGTCGACCGACACCAGCGGGATCGAGGCGGGAAGGATGTTCCCGGTCGCGATCGAGTGCAGCATCGTCGCGACCATGATCGCGTAGCCGACGTCGTGGAGCTCGGCGCGCATCGCCCGCTGCCCCTCGATGACGTCGGTGTACACGTCGGGCAACGGCCCGTCGTCGCGCACCGACCCGACGAGCACGAACGGCTTCCCGGCCTCCACCAGCGCGTGCATGACGCCGCCGTTGAGCACGCCCTGCTTCACCGCGTCGGCGATCGACCCGGCGCGGCGGATCGTGTTGATCGCGCGGATGTGGTGCTCGTGGCCGTGCTCGACGCCGGAGCCGATCGTGAGGTCGACGCCGAGCGACGTGCCGAACAGCGCGGACTCGATGTCGTGCGTCGCCAGCGCGTTGCCGGCGAACAGCACGTCGACGTAGCCGGCGTTGACCAGCGCCACCATGGCGGGCGACGCGCCGGTGTGCACGACGGCCGGCCCGGCGACCCAGAGGATGCGCTTGCCCGCGGCCTTGACCTCGCGCAGGTGCGCGGCGATCTGGCGGACCAGCAAGGCCTGCGGCTTCTCGCTCGACACGGTCGACGCCATGAACTCGAAGTGCCCCGACGTCTTCGCCGAGTGCTCCTGGTGCGGGAGCACGACGCGGACGCCGTTCGCCCCGCACACGACGAGGTCGCCGGCCTTCACGTCGGACACCGGAACGGTGCGCACCCGCCCGTCGGCGACGACGAGGCCGCAGTCCATCTCCGGCTGCTCGACCCGCAGCCACTTCCCGTCGACGCGGACGAGCGTCTCCAGGTTGGTGGTCGAGTAGAAGTCCTCGGGGAACACGCCGTCGCGGTCCGCCGGGCGCAGCGTCGCCTCGCCCGGGTCGACCTGGTTGACGCCGTGGATCTGGATGCGCATGAGGATGCGCTGGAGGACGTCCTCCGAGTCGGCGCCGACGCGGATCCGCGCGTGCGACTCGTCGTCGTGCGTACGCCCGAGGTCGAGCCGGTCGATGACGTAGTCGCCGCCGTAGTCGAGCACGTCGTCGAGCACGCGGGCGAGCACGCCGGAGTCCATCAGGTGACCGCTGATCTCCACCGTCTCGCTGTGCTGCTGGCTCACACCACCGCTCCGTCGTCGGGGCCGTCGTCCACGGACGGAGCATCGCGCATCCGCCACACCAGCGTCCCGACGCCGCCCACGATCGCCATCGTGGCGAGCACCAGCGCCGCCTGCGACGGCTCGGTGCCGAGCAGCGGGAGGCCCAGGATCACGAACAGCCCGCCCGCGATCGCCGCGATCGCGAACCGCGTCACCGTCTGCGGCGCCGGCGGGATCGGCGCCGGCGGCGGCACGAAGTGGTCCTCCGGCGGCACGATCTTCGCCGGCCGCGGCTTCCACGACTCCTCGTCGCGCCGCGCGGGACGTACGACGTCCTCCTCGGCGGGCCACGAACGCTCCGCCGGCACCTCGTCCCACGCCGCGACGATCGCCTCGAACGGGTCCACCTCGGGCTCGGGCTCGCCCAGCTCGGCGAGCAGCCCGGGCAGCTCGGCCGCGACGACCGCCTCGGCCACGTCGCGCAGCGACGCGTCGACGGCGACCCGGTCGCCGCCGTCGGACCGGGTCGCGTACGCGGCGACGCCGGCGTCCTCCAGCGAGTCGAGCAGCGCCGCGGTCACCCGCGGATCCACGTCCAGCAGGTCGCTCCAGGTGGCGGCGGGGGGCACGGCGTTGGACCGCGCCCCCTCGGGAGCCGTGTCGCCGGTCACGCCTTCGCCTCCGCGTGCGCCCGCACGAACGCCAGGCTCTCCGCGAAGATCAGCGGCGCGTCGTTGTCCAGCGTGGCCACGTGGTACGAGTCCGTCAGCACGATCTCGCGCACGTCCGTCGACGACACCGAGCGCATCAGCAACGCGCCCGACGCCGGCTCGACCACGTGGTCCTCGGCCGAGCGGAAGACCAGCAGCGGCTGAGTGATCTTGGACAGGTCCTCGCGGACGACGCGCCAGAGCTGCGCGAGCGACGCCGCGGCGCGCAGCGGCGTGCGGTCGTACGCGCGCTCGGTGACGCCGGGCAGCTTGATGTCGTCGCCGATCGCCTTGAGCGACGGCACGACCTTGGAGACGTAGGGGAGCAGCTTCGCGTCCTTGCGCTCGGTCAGCAGCGACGCGTTGACGGTCACCAGGCCCGCGACGTCGTCGCCGCGCTCCTCGCCGAGCCGCAACGTCAGCGTCCCGCCCATCGACAGGCCCATGACGAACACCTGGTCGCAGCGGCCGCGCAGCGCGTCGAACGCCCGCTCGACCTCGCCGTACCAGTCCTGCCAGCGGGTGAGGTTCATCTCCTGCCAGCGGGTGCCGTGGCCGGGCAGCCGCGGCCCCGCGACGGTGAGGCCGTGCTGGGCGAGGTACTCGCCCCAGGGGCGCATCGAGAACGGCGACCCGGTGAACCCGTGCACCATCAGCGCGCCGACGGCACCGCCGTCGAACGAGAACGCCTCGCACCCGGGCTGGACCGGCACCGGTACCTCCTCGCCTGCGGCGTCACCTCGAAGCAACCCCATCGTCGCATGGGGGCGGTGTGGACGCGACGGGTGGTCGTTCCGTAGGGTTCGTCGCTGACGCGAGCGAAAGCGGGGCACGCCGGGTGTGGTACTGGATTGTCAAGGCGATCCTGAGCCCCATCCTGCGACTGCTGTTCCGGCCCAGGGTCGAGGGGCTGGAGAACATCCCCGAGGAGGGCGCCGCGATCCTCGCGAGCAACCACCTGTCGTTCTCCGACTCGATCTTCCTGCCGCTGGTGGTCAGCCGGCGGATCACGTTCCTGGCCAAGAGCGACTACTTCAAGGGCCGCGGGCTCAAGGGCCGGCTCAAGGCCGGGTTCTTCAAGGGCGTCGGGCAGCTCCCGGTCGACCGTTCCGGCGGCCGCGCGTCGCAGGCGGCGCTGGAGACCGGCCTGCGCGTGCTCTCCGAGGGCAAGCTGCTCGGCATCTACCCGGAGGGCACCCGCTCGCCTGACGGCCGCCTCTACCGCGGCAAGACCGGCGTCGCGCGGATGGCGCTGGAGGCCGGGGTGCCGGTCATCCCCTGCGCGATGGTCAACACGTACGAGATCCAGCCGCCCGGCCAGGTCGTTCCCAAGATCATGCCGGTGGTCATCCGGATCGGCCGGCCGCTCGACTTCTCGCGCTACCAGGGGCTCGCGGACGACCGGTTCGTGCTGCGGTCGATGACCGACGAGATCATGTACGAGCTGATGCTGCTGTCCGGCCAGGAGTACGTGGACACGTACGCCACCAAGGCGAAGGCCGACATCGAGGAGGCGCGCGCCGCCGCCGACGAGTCGCTCGTCTCGGCCGCGCCGACCCGCCGCGCCGGCTGACGCCGGGCTGACGCGGGGCGGCGCCGCCGTGGGGGTCGAGGGCTCGCTCTGGCGGGCCGTCGCGGCGTTGCGGTGGCTGTCGCTGCCGTACGCGGTCGTGCTCGTCGTCGCGAACGACTCGCACTACCGCCGCCCGCTGCTCGCCTGGGCGGGGCTCGCGTTCATGGGCGCGTGGACCGTCGCGGTCACCACGCGGCGCCCGTCGCGGAAGCGCTGGCTCGTCTCGGACCTCGCGGTGTGCACGGCGTTGCTGGTGCTGACGAGGTTCGTCGAGACGGGGGCCCGGCTGCCGGACACGCCGACGTTGACCGTGACGTGGTCGTCGGCGCCCGTCATCGCGTGGGCGATCGTCTGGGGTGTCTGGGGCGGGGTCGCGGCGGGCGGGGTGCTCGGCGCCGCCACGATCCTGACGAAGGGCTACCTCGGCCAGTCCACCGGCGGCAGCCTCGTGCTGCTCGTGCTGACCGGCGCGGTCGCCGGCTACGTCGTCCGCCTCGCGCTCGACGCGCAGGCGCGGCTGGCCGAGGCGGTGGCGTTGCGCGGCGCGACGACCGAGCGCGAACGCCTCGCGCGGCAGATCCACGACGGCGTGCTCCAGGCCCTCGCGCTGATCCACCGCCGCGGCGCGGCGCTCGGTGGCGAGGCCGCGGAGCTGGCCGCGCTCGCCGCGGAGCAGGAGGCGGCGCTGCGGGAGCTGGTGGCGCGGCCGCGTTCGGCCTCGCCGGCCGGGATGGCCGACGTGCGGGAGGCGGTGGAGGCCGCCGTCCGCTCGGCCGCCGTGCCGGCCGAGGTGGCGACGCCGAACGAGCCGGTGCTGCTCCCGGCCGGGGACGCCGAGGAGCTGGCCGCCGCGGTGGCCGCGGCGCTGGACAACGTCGCCCGGCACGCCGGCGACGGCGCGCGGGCCTGGGTGCTGGTCGAGGACGAGCCGGACGCGGTGACCGTGTCGGTGCGCGACGACGGCCGGGGGTTCGACGTCGGCACGCTCGGCGCCGCCGCCTCGGCCGGGCGGCTGGGGGTGGCGCAGTCGATCCGCGGGCGGGCCGCCGCGCTCGGCGGGGACGCCCGGATCGACAGCGGCCCGGGCGGCACGGAGGTCGAGCTCCGGGTGCCTCGCCCGAAGTGACCACGTTGGGGCCCGCTTGTCGCTACGCTGACGGTCCCAGCACGCAAGGGAGGGCGCATGACCACGGAGTCCGGCGAGCGGCGGGTCGGCCTGCTGATCGTCGACGACGACGCGTCGATGCGCGACCTGCTCCGGCTGACGTTCGAGCTGCACCCGGAGTTCGAGGTGCTGGCCGAGGCGGCGAACGGCTCCGACGCCGTGATCGCCGCCGAGGAGCACCAGCCGCACGCCGTGATCCTCGACGTGATGATGCCGGGCACCGACGGCCTGGAGGCGCTGCCGCGCATCCGCGAGGTGAGCCCGGACTCGAAGATCATCGTGTTCAGCGCGTACGCGACGGTCCCGATCGTCCAGCAGGCGCTGGAGGCCGGTGCCTCGCTCGTGCTGGAGAAGACCGTGCCGCAGCGCGACGTCGTCGCCGCCGTGCTCGACCTGGTGCCCGCCCGCTGAGCTCGCCCGACGCGCCGATCCGCGTCGTGGTGGTCGACGACCACCCGATGTGGCGCGACGGGGTGGCCCGCGACCTGTCCGAGGCGGGGCTCTCCGTCGTCGGGACGGCCGGCGACGGCCGGGCTGCCGTCGACGTCGTGAAGGCCACCCGGCCCGACGTCGTCGTGATGGACCTCCAGCTCCCGGTCATGGGCGGCGTGGACGCGACCCGGCTGATCGCCGAGGCGGTGCCGGCCGCGCGGGTGCTCGTGCTCTCCGCGTCCGGCGAGCACGCCGACGTGCTCGACGCGGTCAAGGCCGGCGCGAGCGGCTACCTGGTCAAGTCGGCGAGCGCGGAGGAGCTGCGTTCCGCCGTGGAACGGACCGCGGCGGGTGACCCGGTGTTCACGCCGGGGCTCGCCGGGCTGGTGCTGGGGGCGTTCCGGGCCATGACGACGGGGGAGCCGGAGGTGCGGCTCACCGACCGGGAGACCGAGGTGTTGCGGCTCGTCGCCAAGGGGCTGACGTACAAGCAGATCGCCGAACGCCTCGTGCTCTCGCACCGCACCGTGCAGAACCATGTGCAGAACGTCCTCAACAAGCTCCAGCTCCACACCCGCTACGAGCTGGTCCGCTACGCGGTGAAGAAGGGCCTCGACGCGGAGCCGTCGTAGGCCGCGGCGAGGCTTCCCCCCAACTGTGAAGCCCGGAGCGCGCCGCCCCGCGTGGCGATCTTCACAGTTGGGGCGCGACCCGGCCCCGCCGGCTAGCCGAGGCCGGCGCGGCGGCGGAGCTGGTCGGGGTTGGAGACGAGCAGCCGGCGGCCGTGCAGCTCGATCAGCCCGCGCGCGGCGAACGCGTGCAGGATCTGGTTCACCGACTGCCGCGACCCGCCGACCATCTCGGCGAGGCGTTGCTGGGTCACCGCCACCTCGACCGGGATGCCGGCGACCGACCGCCCGGTGTCGTCCGCGAGCCGCACGACGGCCTTCGCGACGCGGCCGGGCAGGTCAAGGAACACGAAGTCGCTCGCCTGCTCCGACAGCCGCCGGACCAGGCCGCCGAGCGAGCGGAGGAGCTGCTCGGCGAACGGCGGGTGGTCGCGCAGCAGCTCCACGAACGCCGCCCGCGACAGCATCAGCGCGGCGGTGTCCTCGACCGCCTCGGCGCTCGCCGAGCGGGGGCCGCCGTCGAGCAGCGCGATCTCGCCGAGCACGTCGGGCGGGGCGAGCGTGGTGAGGACCATGCGGTCGCCGTTCTCGCTCGTCACGACGACCGCAACCGTGCCGTCGGCGACGACGTAGAGGGCGTCGCCGGGGTCGCCCTGGTGGAACAGCGCCTCGCCGCGCCGGTAGGTCCGGCGCACCATCCGCTGCGCGACCTGCGCGGCGGTGTCCGGGTCCACGGCGGAGAAGACCTCGGTCTGGCGCAGCAGGCGCACGGCGGCGTTCGGCACGGCTACGCCCACCCGCGCGCGCGGTCCACCGCCGCGCGCCACCGGGCGTGCCGGCCGTCCTCGCGCGCGCCCTCGGTGGGGTGGAACCGCGCGTCCAGCCGCCACGTGTCGCGCAGCTCGGCGGTCGACTCCCAGACACCCGCGCCGAGCCCGGCGAGGAACGCCGCGCCGAGTGCCGTCGTCTCCAGCACCTGCGGGCGCCGGACCGGGACGCCGAGCTGGTCGGCCTGGAGCTGCATGAGCAGCGCGTTCGCGCTCGCGCCGCCGTCCGCGGACAGCTCGGTCAGCGGCACATCGAGGGTGTCCACGACGTCGCGCACCTGGAACGCGATCGCCTCCAGCGTCGCCCGTGCCAGGTGCGCCGCCGTCGTGCCGCGGGTGATGCCGACGATCGCGCCGCGCGCGCCCGGATCCCAGTCCGGTGCGCCGAGGCCGGTCAGGGCGGGGACGAAGTAGACGTCGCCGGTGTCCGGCACGCTCTGCGCGAGCGCCTCCGACTCGGCGGCGGTGGCGACGACGCCGAGGCCGTCGCGCAGCCACTGGACCGCCGCCCCGGTGACGAACACCGCCCCCTCCAGCGCGTACACGAGCCCGTCGCCGAGGTCCCAGGCGACGGTCGTGAGCAGGCCGGCGTCCGAGCGGACGATCGTGCGTCCGGTGTTGACGAGCACGAACGAGCCGGTGCCGTACGTGCACTTGCTCTCGCCCGGCTCGAAGCAGGCCTGCCCGAACAGCGCCGCCTGCTGGTCGCCCGCGATCCCGGTGACGGGCAGGTCCAGGCCGAGGAACGCCGCCGGGTCGGTCCGCCCGAACTCCCCGCTGGACGGCCGGATCTCCGGCAGCGCCCCGACCGGCACGCCGAGCAGGTCGCACAGCTCCGGCGACCAGGCGCCGGCGGCGAGGTCGTAGAGCAGCGTGCGAGAGGCGTTGCTCGGCTCGGTCGCGTGGGCGGCGCCGGCGGTGAGCCGGGCGAGGACGTACGAGTCGACCGTGCCGACCGCCGTCTCGCCGCGGGTGACGCCGGCCCAGGCGGCGAGGTCGTGCTCGGCCAGCCAGGTCAGCTTCGTCCCGGTGAAGTACGGGTCGAGCCGCAGGCCGGTCAGCTCGCGAACCCGGTCCTCGTGCGGCCGCAGGCGGTCGCAGATCGCGGCGGTGCGCCGGTCCTGCCAGACGATCGCGGTGCGCGGCGCCGTCAGCGTCTCCCGGTCCCACAGCACCGCCGTCTCGCGCTGGTCGGTGACGCCGACCGCGACCGGCTCGACCGGGCTGGCGGCCAGTGCCTGGCGGCAGGCGGCGAGCACGGCGTGCCAGATGTCGTCTGGGTCGTGCTCGACCCAGCCCGGCTCGGGGAAGTGCTGCGCGAACTCGCGGTAGCCGCGCGCGACGACGTTCGCCCCGCGGTCCACGACCAGCGCGGTGACGCCGGTGGTCCCGGCGTCGATCGCGAGGACAGCGCTCACGCGCCGGTCCGGGCCGCGCCCGCCTGCTCGCGGAGCTTGCCGAGCACCAGCGGGTCGACCGCGCCGGGGACGTCGCGCTCCTCGTAGTTCTCGGTGCCGACCCACTCGCGCCAGGCGTCCGCGCCGTCGTAGCCCAGCGTCCCCAGCAGCGCGGCGATCTCGTCGCGCACCTCGTCCAGCGGGATCAGCGTCGCCGGGTCGGGCTTGCCGAAGTACAGGTCGTGCAGGTCGAGCAGCCGGGCCAGCTCGGGCACCGGGCGCGCGGCGTCGTCCACCCGCAGGTCGAGCAGCACGTCGCTGCCGCCGCCGTAGCCCCCGGCCGCCTCCACGACGAGCAGCGCCGCGCTCTGCCGCCCGCGCTTGTCGCCGCCCGCCTCGTCCGCCGCCTCCAGCGCGGCGAACAGCCGCCGCGCGAGCGGTCCGGTGGCGGCGTTGAGCGCCTTCTCCGCCGCCTCGACGACCTCCGGCCCGGTCAGGCAGTTGCCCTGGATCGCGTAGTCGTCCCCGGTGCGGTGCCCCGCCCACGGGATGCACTTCGCGCCGGTGAAGCTCGCCGCCGTGCCACTCGCGACGACGCCGACCTGGCGGTGGTCGCGCTCGTCGTCGGGCGCGGTCAGCGCGGCCACGACCGCCGCCGCCTCGCGGCCCTCGGCGAGCAGCGCGAGGCCGTCGGCCTTGTAGGCGAGGTTGGCCATCGCCTGGGTGGCGAGCGCACCGGCGGCGGCCCGGGCGGCGGGGACGTACGCGCCGACGGCGAGGAACTTCGACGCCACGGCGACGCCCCACTGCGCGCCGTCCCTGGCCACGATCGAGAACGTCATGGCCGGACCCTACGACGCACCCGGCGCCGCGCGTGGGGCCGGGTGCAGGCCGGCCGCCGGGCCGGGCTCGTGGTGGGGCGCGGGGCCGCGGCCGGGGGCGGCCGGCCGCGCGCCGGCCCGCCGCGTCAGTGGCGGCGGCGTGGGTAGGGTCGGCCCCATGCGCATCGGAGTCCTCACCGGCGGCGGTGACTGCCCCGGTCTCAACGCCGTCATCCGCGCCGTCGTCCGCAAGGGCGTGGAGACGTACGGGCACGAGTTCGTCGGCTTCCGCGACGGGTGGCGCGGGCCGCTGGAGAACGACTCCGCGCCGCTCGGCGTCGCCGACGTGCGCGGCATCCTGCCGCGCGGCGGGACCATCCTCGGCTCGTCGCGCACGAACCCGTTCAAGGTCGACAACGGCGTCGAGCGCATCAAGGAGACGCTGGCCGGCGAGGGCATCGACGCGCTGATCGCGATCGGCGGCGAGGACACGCTGGGCGTGGCGAAGCGCCTGCACGACGAGGGCGTGCAGGTGGTCGGCGTGCCGAAGACGATCGACAACGACCTCAACGCGACCGACTACACGTTCGGCTTCGACACCGCCGTGAACATCGCGATGGAGGCGATCGACCGGCTGCACACCACGGCCGAGTCGCACCACCGGGTGCTCATCGTCGAGGTCATGGGCCGGCACGCCGGGTGGATCGCGTTGCACGCCGGTCTCGCGGGCGGCGCGAACGTGATCCTCATCCCGGAGCGGCCGTTCGACGTCGAGCAGGTGTGCGCGTACATCGAGCACCGCTACCAGACGCACTACGCGCCGATCGTCGTCGTGGCGGAGGGCGCCACGCCGGTCGAGGGCACGATGGCCGTCAAGGAGGGCGAGCTCGACGCGTTCGGGCACGTCCGCCTGGCCGGCATCGGGCAGCGGCTCGAGGAGGAGATCCGCGCCCGGACCGGCCGCGAGGCGCGCGCGACCGTGCTGGGGCACATCCAGCGCGGCGGCACGCCCACGGCGTACGACCGGGTCCTGGCCACGCGCTTCGGGCTGCACGCCATCGACGCCGCCCACCACGGCGAGTGGGGGACGATGACCGCGCTGCAGGGGACGCGGATCGTCCAGGTGCCGTTGGAGGAGGCGACGAAGGAGCTGAAGCTCGTGACGCCGGACCTCTACGCCGAGGCCGAGGTCTTCTTCGGGTAGAAGTCGGGCACCTCCTCTCCCCGCGCGCGGGCCTCGTCGCAGAGCCGCTTGTACGCGCGCTCCTCGCGCCAGCCCGTGATGCACAGCCCCAGGAACAGCAGCAGGATCACGGGCAGGCCGACGTACCAGATGAAGTCGAGCAGGACCTCGCCCACCATCGTCGCCGCACCTCCTTCACTCGAACCGGATCGCCCAACCGCGGGCGCCGACGCTCGCCGCGAACAGCACCCCGGAGGCCGCCGCCAGCCGCCGCTCGTAGCCACCGCGACCCGCGTACGGGACGACCAGCGAGAGGGACGTCAGGGCGAGCAGGCCCCACGAGATGGCTACCGCGAAAACCCAGTGAGGGGTGCGGAGTGGCATGGGCGCGCCATAGGAGGTGGCGATGGCCTGGGCCGCCATGAGGGTGGTGGCCGGGGCGAGCTCGCCGTGGCCGAGCAGGACCGGGAGGCCGGCGGCCACGCCGTCGCGCGCCCAGGTGAAGAACGCCACCACCGCGAACGGCAGCAGCGCGGCTCCGGCGCCGAAGACGAGCAGTCGTAGGTGTCTCACCCGTCACAGGAAACCGGCCGCGGGCTGTGGAGAACGGGCCGACGGCGAATCTGTGGACGGAGGGGAGGGGAGGGAGGCGGCGGCGGCGCGGCGGTGGAGCGACGGCGGGGCGCGGCGGCGCGGCGGCGGCGCGGCGGGTCCCCGGAACGCGACGACGGCCGGGCCCGCGAGGGACCCGGCCGTCGAGGTGACAGGCGAGCTAGCCGATGCCGGCGCCCGACGTCTGGCCGGTGGTCTGGCCCGTCGTCTGGCCGTCGGCCGGGTACGGCTCCGCCGTGCCGCCGCCCGTGCCGCCGGTGCCGCCCGTGCCGGTGCCGCTCAGCGTCGCGAGGAGCTGGTGGCAGCGCTGCGCGCGCTGGATGTCCTGCTGGCGGATCTCGTCGAAGAACTGCGTGACCTCCGTGTTGCCCTGCGCGTCCTTGGCGAAGCGCTGGTACAGCTCCTGCCCCTTGAGGGCGTGGTACTGGATGCTCACCAGGTCGTAGAACAGGTTGCTGGTGACCTCGCTCTGGCCCTGCGCCATCTCGGCTCCTTCCGAACGTTCGGTGTCCTCAGGTCGCGATACCCGGCCGGGGCGGGCGCACACCCGTAGGCTCACGACGTGAACGCAGCGCAGCAGCCGGTGTGGCCCGACGCCGCCGTGCTGCGCGAGGTGGTGGCCGAGCTGGAACGCGTGCCGCCGCTGGTGTTCGCCGGCGAGTGCCGGACGCTGAAGGCCCGGCTGGCGGCGGTGGAGCGCGGGGAGGCGTTCCTGCTGCAGGGCGGCGACTGCGCGGAGACCTTCGCGGCGCTGTCCGCGGACTCGATCCGCGACAAGCTCAAGACGCTGCTCCAGATGGCCGTCGTGCTGATGTACGGGGGCCAGGTGCCGGTGGTCAAGATCGGCCGGATCGCGGGGCAGTTCGGCAAGCCGCGCAGCGCCGACACGGAGACGCGGGACGGCGCGACGTACCCGAGCTACCGCGGCGACGCGGTCAACGGCCTCCCGCTCGACGACCGCACGCCGGACCCGCGCCGGCTGCTGCGCGCGTACCACCAGGCGGCGAGCACGCTGAACCTGATCCGCGCGTTCGCCACCGGCGGCTTCGCCGACCTGCGCCAGGTCCACGCGTGGAACCAGGACTTCGTCCGCCGCTCCAGCGCCGGGCAGCGCTACGAGGCGCTGGCCGACGCGATCCAGCGCGCGCTGGAGTTCATGCGCGCCTGCGGCATCGACCTCGCGGCCATGCCGACGGCGCAGGAGGTCGAGCTGTACGCCTCCCACGAGGCGTTGCTGCTGGACTACGAACGCCCGCTGGTCCGCAAGGAGCAGGCCAGCGGCGAGCACGTCGCCACCAGCGGGCACCTGCTCTGGATCGGCGACCGCACCCGCGCGCTCGACGGCGCCCACGTGGAGCTGCTCGCCGGCGTGCTGAACCCGGTCGCGGTGAAGCTCGGCCCGGGCGCGACGCCCGCCGACGCGGTCGCGCTGGCCCGGCGGCTCGACCCGGAGAACGAGCCCGGCCGGCTGACGTTCGTGACCCGGCTCGGCGCCGACCGGGTGCGCGACCTGCTGCCGCCGCTGGTCGAGGCGGTGCGCGCCGACGGCCGCACCGTCGTCTGGGCGTGCGACCCGATGCACGGCAACACCATGGAGTCGACGACCGGCTACAAGACCCGCCACTTCGACCGCATCCTGGACGAGTGCCGGGGCTTCTTCGAGGTGCACCGCGCGCTCGGCACCTGGCCCGGCGGCGTGCACGTGGAGCTGACCGGCGAGGACGTGACGGAGTGCCTCGGCGGCGCGGAACGGATCGTGGACGCCGACCTGGCCGGCCGGTACGAGACCGCGTGCGACCCGCGCCTGAACACCAGCCAGAGCCTGGAGCTCGCGTTCCTCGTCGCGGAGATGCTGCAGGCTACGTAGCGGTGAACCGCGCCTCCGCGGACTGCGTGCCGCTGCGGGCGCGGATCGTGTGCAGGCCGATGATGTTGTCGTCGTCGTAGGCGACGATCTCGCCGACGAACCGCCCGTCCGGGCCGACCACGGCGGACCCGCGCTGGCCGGTGTCGTTGCCCAGCGTCCCGAGGTACGACAGCGACACCGTCGCGCCGGGCCGCCACCCGGTGCCGCGCACGGTGACGGTGGTGCCGTTGGGGCCGGAGGCCGGCGTGATCGTGATGCGCTCCTGGCCGGTCACGAACGACGAGCTCGGCGTCGGCGAGACGGTCGGCGTGGGCGTCGGGGTGGGCGTGGGCGTCGGGGTAGGTGTCGGGGTGGCGGTCGGCGAGGCGCTGGTCGGCGTCGGCGTCGGGGTGGCGCTGGTCGGCGTCGGCGTCGGGGTGAACGACTCGACGTCGAACGTCGGCACCGCCCCCGGGTCGCCCTCGCCGCCGGTCGTCGCGAACGCCACCACGACGCCGAGGACGACGGCCCCCACGACGCACCCGGAGGCGACGCCGATGGGCACGAGCGGGTTGCGGCCCGGGTCCTCCGCGGCGGCGGCCACCTCCTCCGCGGTGGGCAGCACCCGCCCGGCGACGGCGGTCGCGCGGGCGATCAGCGAGTCACGGTCGGCGTCCGCCATGGCGAGGATGGCGAGGCCGCTGAGCAGCCGCCGCGCCTCGCGCAACGGCGCCAGCAGCGGGCCGCACGTCTCGCACTTCGCGACGTGCCGCTCGGCCGCGCCGGCGTCGTCCGGCGGGAGGCTGCCGTCGGCAAGCCGCGACGTCGTGCCGAGCGGCTCGTCGTGACCTTCCGGCTCGTCGTACGCCTCGCCGCCGGCCAGCCGGAGGAACCGCAGCCGCGCCTTCGCCACCAGCGCGGCGGCGGCCGCGGCGTCGGCGCCGAGGGCGACGGCCGTGGAGGCGTAGGGGAGGTCGTAGGCGTCGCGCAGCAGCAACGCCACGCGGTCGCGTTCGGTCAGCTCGGCGAGCGCGCGGCGCGCGGCGGCGTCCTCCTCGGACGCCTGCACGATGCCCTCGCCGCTCGCCACGACCTCGTCCGGGTCGGCGCCGCCGGAGCCGACCCGCTCGGCGTAGAGCCGCGCGTCGCGGAACCACGTGCCGACCAGGTCGGGCACCTCGTGCGGGCGGACGCGGAGGCGTTCGGCGAGGTTGAGGGCGCTCGTCTCCACGACCTCGGCCGCCTCGGCGGGCGTGCAGCCGAGGCGGCGTACGTCGTCGTGCACGCGGTCGGCGTACGCGCGCACGACGGCGACGAACGCGTCGGCGCTGACGCCCACGCGGGCGCGAGCCGGAGCCATGGGCCGGGAGCCCCCCTTCGAGGAACGCGTACTACCTTAGATCGGTGACCCTCGTGGACCTGCGCAGCGACACCGTCACCCGACCTACCGACGCCATGCGGGCCGCGATGGTTGCGGCGGACGTCGGCGACGACGTCTACGGCGAGGACCCGACCGTCATCCGGCTGGAGGAACGCGTCGCCGACGCGTTCGGGCACGAGGCGGCGCTGTTCGTGCCGAGCGGCACGCTCGGCAACCAGCTCGCGATCCGCCTGCTCGTCCCGCCGAGCGAGGAGTTGCTGCTCGACGCGGACGCGCACGTCGTGTCGTACGAGGGCGGCGGCGCGGCGCAGCACGGCGGCGTCCAGACCCGCACGATCGTGTCCGCGCGCGGCCTGCTGGAGCCGGCCGCGGTCGCCGAGCAGCTCCGGCCGGCCGGCTGGGGCACCGTCCCCACGCGTGCCGTCGCGGTCGAGCAGACGCACAACCGCGGCGGCGGCGCGGTCTACCCGCTGTCCACGCTGGAGGCGCTGCGCGAGGTGGCGCGGGGCGGCGGCGCGGCGCTGCACTGCGACGGCGCGCGCATCTGGAACGCGCACGTCGCCACGGGCGTCCCGCTGGCGACGTACGGCGGGCTGTTCGACACGATGTCGGTCTGCTTCTCGAAGGGCCTCGGCGCGCCGGTCGGGTCGGCCGTGCTGCTGCCGGCGAACGCCGTCCCGGAGGCCCGCGCGATCCGCCGCCGGCTCGGCGGCGGCTGGCGGCAGGGCGGCATCCTCGCGGCGGCCGCGCTGTACGCGCTGGAGCACCACGTCGAACGCCTCGCCGACGACCACGCGCGGGCCCGCCGGCTCGCCGAGGTGTGCGCCGACCTGGCGCCGGACACCGTCGACCCGGCGCTGGTCGAGACGAACATCGTGGCGCTCGACCTCACCAAGCACCCGCTCGACGCGCGCACGCTGGCCGAGCGCGCGAAGACGGAGGGGCTGCTGGTCAGCGTCGTGGGCGAGCGCCGGGTGCGGATGGTGACGCACCTCGACGCGGACGACGCCGCGGTGGAGAAGGCGGTCGCGGCGCTGCGGGCCGTCCTCTAGTGCAGGCCGCGGCGTGGCCGATCAGGGTGGCCGGCGCCGGCCTGGTCGTCGTCGCCGTCGTGCTGCACCGCGACGGCGCGTTCTCGGTGGCCGCGATGGTCGTCGGGGCGGGTCTCCTGCTGGCCGGCGCCCTCCTGCCCCGGCTGGCCGGCGAGCAGCGGCTGTCGGCGACCGGCATCACCCTCAACGTGGAGGCGGACACCGCGCGGGTGCAGCCACCGCCCGCGACCGTGCCCGCGGGTCCGGCGACGCATCCCGTCGTCAAGGTCGGCAACGGCCCCGCGGTGCCGCTCCAGCCCGGCGACACGATGGCCGTCCGGGTGACCGCGCGGACGCCGGGCGGGGAGACCGCGGAGACGACGGTCCAGGTGACCTGGGCCGCGCCGTGAGCCGGCCGCGCTAGGACGTACGGCGGCCGAGCAGCGGCGGCAGCGTACGCATCGCCTCCGCGAGCTCGGCGAGGTCGGTGTCGACCAGCGCCTGCGGCCCGTCGCACAGCGCCTGCTCGGGGTGCGGGTGCACGTCCACGATCACGCCGTCCGCGCCGATGGCGAGCGCCGCGCGGGCGAGCGGCACGACGAGGTCGCGGCGGCCGGCCGCGTGCGACGGGTCGACGATCACCGGCAGGTGCGAGAGCGAGTGCACGAGCGGCACGGCGCTCACGTCGAGCGTGTTGCGGGTGGCCGGCTCGAACGTCCTGATGCCGCGCTCGCACAGCACGATGTGCAGGTTGCCGCGCTGGGCGACGTACTCCGCCGCCATCAGCCACTCCTCGATGGTGGCGTTGAGGCCGCGCTTGAGCAGCACCGGCTTGCCGGCGGTCCCGACGGCCTGGAGCAGCGAGAAGTTCTGCATGTTGCGGGTGCCGATCTGGAGCATGTCGGCGTACGTCGCCACCAGGTCCACGTCGGCCGCCTCGACCACCTCGGTCACGACGGGGAGGCCGACCTCGTCGCGTACCTCGGCGAGGATCCGCAGCCCCTTCTCGCCGAGCCCCTGGAACGCGTACGGCGACGTCCGCGGCTTGTACGCCCCGCCGCGCAGCAGCGCCGCGCCGGCCCGCTTGGCCATCTCGGCCGCGGCCAGCGTCTGCTCCGGCGTCTCGACCGCGCACGGCCCGGCGATCAGCGTCGCGGTCTCCGGACCGATCGGGACGCCGCCGACGAGCACGGTGGACGGCGTCGGGTGCGACTCGCGGGAGACGAGCTTGTACGGCTGCGAGATGCGGATGACGTCCTGCACGCCGGGGAGCGCGCCGAGGTTCAGCGTCTGGAACAGCGCCACGTCGCCGACGAGCCCGACGATCGTTCGCGTCACGCCGCGCGACACGAACGCCGAGCCGCCCGCCTCGCTCACGACGTCGACGACCGCCTGGATGTGCTCGGGCGCGGCGTCGCCCTTCATCACCACGACCATGAGCCCTACTCAACCACCATCGGCGTGTGCGGGATCCCGTCCTCCAGGTACTCCGGCCCGCAGGGCACGAACCCGAACGCCCCGTACCAGTCCCGCAGGTACGACTGCGCCTCGATCCGCACCGGCCGCGACGTGCGGTCCAGCGCCTCGCGCATCAGCGCCGCGCCCAGCCCGCGGCCGCGCGCGGCCGGAGTCGTGACGACCCGGCCGATCACCTCGCGCGGCGGGTCGTTGAGGACGCGCAGGTACGACACGATCTCGCCGCCCTCCTCGGCCCACCCGTGCCAGGTCGAGGGCTCGAGGTCGCGGCCGTCGAGGTCCTGGTAGACGCACCACTGCTCGACCGCGAACACGTCGATCCGCAGCCGGAGGATCGCGTAGACCTCGTACGGCGTCAGGTCCGCGAAGCGCTTCCAGACCGTCACCGGGCGAGCGCCTCGGAACGCAGCCGCTTCAGCGCGCGCACGTCGCGCCGGTGCTCGGCGACGACGCCGGGCGTCTCCATGAGGACCGGGACGCCCTTCATGGCCGGGTGCACGAACAGCTCGCGGAACGCGTCCAGCCCGATCGTGCCCTTGCCGAGCACCTCGTGCCGGTCGCGGCCGGAGCCCACCGGGTCCTTGGAGTCGTTCGCGTGCACGAGTCGCAGCCGGCCGCGCCCGCCGTGCTTGGCGACCGCGGAGAGGAACGTCCGCAGGCCGCCGGGCTTGGCCACGTCGTGCCCCGCCGCCATCGCGTGGCAGGTGTCGATGCAGAGGCCGACGCGCGGGTGGTGGTCGAGCGCGTCGAGGTACGCCGGGATCGACTCCGGCGACGCGCAGAGGCTGCCGCGCGCGCCGGCGGTGAGCTCGACCAGCAGGTCGGGGTCGCCGTCGCGCAGCTCCTCGGCGATGGGGCGCAGGTGCTCGCGGACCTGCGCCATCGCGGCGTCGTAGCCGTTGCCGACGACCTCGCAGCCGGCGTGCACGACGACGCCGAGCGCGCCGATCTCGCGGCCGCGGCGGATCGAGTGCCGCAAGCACTCCGCGGACTTCTCCAGCGTCGCCGGGGTGGGGGAGCCGAAGTTGATGAGGTACGGCGCGTGGACGTAGACGCCGATGCCACCGGCGTCGCAGCCGTCGCGGAACGCGCGGTCCTGCGCGGGGTCGCCGGGGCCCAGCGCCCAGCCGCGCGGGTTCGAGACGAACACCTGGACGACCTCGGCGCCGATGTCGCGCGCGTACGGCAGCCCGACCTTCGCGAGTCCCCCGCCGACGAAGATGTGGGCCCCGACCGGGGAAGGCTTGCGGGGCGGCACGTCCGGCAGGCTAGCAAGCCGCCGGGGGAGCGTTCAGAACAGCGCGAGCGTGACCGTGCTGCCGACCCGGACGACGGTGCCGCCGCGCGGGTCCTGGTCGAGCACGATCTGGCCCTGGCCGTTGCGGACGTGCTGCACCTGCACCACCAGGCCCAGCGCCTCCAGCTTGCGCCGCGCCTCGGCCTCGCGCTCGCCGCGCACGTCCGGGACCGTCACGACCGGCGGGCCCTTGGAGACCCGCAACGTCACCGTCGAGCCCTTGGGGAGCTGCCCGCCGGTCGGCGTCTGCGCGATGACCTGGTCCTTCGGCACGGTCTCGCTGAACTCCAGCGTCACCTTGGGGTCGAGCCCGGCCTTGCGCAGCGCCGCGCGCGCGTCCTCGACGTTCTTGCCGACGACGTTCGGCACGCTGACCGGCGGCGGGCCGTCGCTGACGACGAGCGTCACCGTCGTGCCGTGCGGGAGGCGGGCGTTGGCCGGCTGCGACGACGAGACGACGATCCCCTTGGCGACCTGCTCCGAGTGCTGCCTGGTCACCGCCACCTTCAGGTCGGCCTTCTCCAGCAGCGACCGCGCCTGCGCCTCGGTCTTGCCGAGCACGCCGGGCACGGTGACCATCCGCACGCCCGCGGAGACGCGGATCGTGACGACCCCGCCCTTGCCGAGCTCGGTGCCGGGCGGCGGGTCCTGCGAGACGACGTCGCCGGCCTTGACCGTGTCGCTGTTCACCGGCTGGCCGACCTTGACGGTGAGCCCGGCCTCGCCGGCCACCCGCATCGCGTCGGCCTGGCTCAGGCCGACCAGGCGCGGCGCGCCGACCGGTCCGTCGGCGGCCGACCGGGCGAGCACCCAGCCGGTGACGCCGGAGACCAGCAGCACGACGGCCGCGATCGCCGCGAAGACGAGCAGGCGGCGCCGGGCGCGTTCGGGCTGGCCCTCCGGCTTCGGCGGCGGCTTCGCCGTGGCGGACTTGGCCGCCTTGGGCGGCGCCGGCGGCGGCGTCGCGGGCAGCCGGGTGACGAGCGTCGGCGCCTCGGTCAGGTCGACGACCGCGGTGTCGGCGTTGCCGAGCGCGCCGCGCGCGCGGCGGACGGCGGAGAGCATCGCCTGCGCGTCGGGGTAGCGCTCGTCCACGTCGCGGCGGGTCGCGGCGCGCACGACGTTGGCCGCGACGCGCGGCACGGTGGGCTCGACCTCGATCGCGTCGGGAACGTCCTCGTTGACGTGCCGGTACGCCACCGCGAGCGGCGTGCCGCCCTCGAACGGCACCCGCCCGGTCAGCATCTCGAACAGCACGACGCCCAGCGCGTACAGGTCCGCGCGCGGGTCGGCCGCGCCGGTCGCGACCTGCTCGGGCGCGAGGTACGCCACGGTGCCGAGCAGCGTGCCGTCGGCGACCGTGTGGTGCGTCGCCTCGATCGCCCGGGCCAGCCCGAAGTCGGCGACCTTGACCGCGCCGCCGGTGGTCACCAGGACGTTCTCCGGCTTCACGTCGCGGTGCACCAGGCCGGCCTCGTGCGCGGCGGCGAGCGCGAGCAGCACGCCTTCGGCGATCTCCAGCGCCTGCGCGGGGGAGAGCCGGCCGTGCTCGCGCAGCAGCGCGCGGAGCGTCGTGCCGGTGACGTGCTCCATGACGAGGTACACCCGCCCGGCGTCCTCGCCCTGGTCGTAGATCGCGACGACGCCGGGGTGGCTGAGCCGGGCGGCCGACTTCGCCTCGCTGCGGAACCGTTCGACGAACGCCTCGTCCTCGGCCAGCGACGCGTGCATCACCTTCACCGCGACCGCGCGGTCCAGCCGCAGGTCGAAGCCCGCGTAGACGGTGGCCATGCCGCCCCGCGCGATGCGCGCGTCGAGCCGGTAACGGCCGTCGAGCACCGTCCCGATCAACGGGTCGGCGGTCGAGGTGTCCACGCTCACGAGTCTAGGTGCCGCTTCCGTGTGTACGGCTCAGGCGAAGCGCCCGCGCAGCGCGAGGATGTTGCGGACGTACGCCTTGGTGTCGTCGTACATCCCGCGCTTCCGGACGCTCGCCAGGCCCTGGTAGTAGCCGGCCAGCGCGAGGTCGTCGCGCCCGGCCACCCGCCGCAGCAGCGCGAAGTACCGCACGCCCGCCTCGACGTTGTCCTCCACGTCGCGCAGGTCGAGCCGCCGCCCGGCGAGGTAGCGCGACACCCACTCGCCGGTGCCGGGCATCACCTGCATGACGCCGAGCGCGCCGACGCTGGACACCACGTGCTGCTGCCAGCCCGACTCGTTGTACGCCAGCGCCAGCGCGAGCGCCGGGTCGACGCCGTAGCGGCGGGCGTTGCGCACGACGAGGTCGCGAACGTACGGCTTCGGCACCCGCCGGCCCGCCTGCCGCGTCGCGGGCGCGGCGATCCGTACGTACGCGAAGCCCACGACGAGGCGCTGCCCGGGGTGGACCATCCACGACCTCGGGAGGTGGTTGATCCGCGCGATCCACTTCGGGTCGGCGCGGTAGCGGCTGGCGATGCGGTACACGCCGTCGCCCGGGCGGACGACGTACGTCACGTCCACCCGCCTGCTCGTCGGCCGCGCCTTCGGGGCGCTCGTCGCGACGGTCGGGACGGTGCCGACGCGCAGGAGCTGGCCCTCGTAGATGAGGTTGTTGCCGGGCAGCTTGTTGAGCGTGCGCAGCGCCTCGACCGTCGTGCCGTGCTCGCGGGCGAGCTCGCTCAGCGTGTCGCCGCGGCGCACCCGGACCCACCCGCTCGCCGACGCGCCCGCGACGAGCGCGAGGAGGAGCGGCACGAGGAGGACGCGCAGCGCGCGGCGGCGCGGCGCGGTCGGCCGCGCGGCGCCCCGCGACGGGGCGGGCGCGTGGACGGTCGTGGTGTCGGTCGGCTCGGTCATCAGCGGTAGTGCCTCTGGGCAGCGGCGCGACCCGGACTGATCGCGCGCGGACGCGAGGCGGCCTTCCCCTGCCGCACCCGAGGACGGTACGCGACGTGGGACAGATGTGACAAGTGGTGCTCCTGGGACGGCAACCGCTCCGGGCAGGGCCGCGCGCGTCGTACGGTGCGGGCGTGCAGCCCGACCCCGACCCCGACCGCGAGTGGCGGCTGGCCGCGTTGGTCCCGATGCCCGCCGAGGCGGTGCGCGGCTTCGCCCCGGACCTGCCCGTCTCGGTCGTCGTGCCCGAGGAACGGACCTCCGAGGCCGCCCGCGCGGCCGTCGCCGACGCCGACCTGCTGCTGGGCGACTTCACCGGCCTGCTGAAGGTGGACGCGGCGCTGGTGGCCGCGGCGCCGCGGCTGGCGTTCGTGCAGCAGCCGACGGTCGGCGTCGAGCACCTCGACCTCGCCGCGTGCGCGGCGGCCGGCATCCCCGTCGCCAACACCGCGGGCGTCAACGCCGTCGCCGTCGCCGAGTGGTGCGTCATGGCCGCGCTCGCCGCGAGCCGCAGCCTGCTGTGGGCCGACGCCGAGGTGCGCGCCGGGCGGTGGCCGCAGCTCGACCTGGCCGCCCGCGGCTGCCTGGAGCTGGCCGGGCGGCGGGTCGGCATCGTCGGCTACGGCGCCATCGGCGCGCTGTGCGCCGAACGGTTCCGCGCGTTCGGCTGCGACGTCGCGTACTGGACGCGCACCCCGCGCCCGGGCGACCCGGCCTGCCTGCCAGAGCTGGACGAGCTGCTCGCGCGCAGCGACGTGCTCGTCGTCGTCATCGCGCTCGGCGAGACGACCCGTGGGCTGCTCGGCGAGGAGGCGTTGCGGCGGCTGCCGCCCGGCGCGGTGGTGGTCAACGCCGCGCGCGGCGGCATCGTCTCCGAGGACGCGCTGCTCCGGCTGCTGGACGACGGGCACCTGCTCGGCGCCGCGCTCGACGTCTACGACAGCGAGCCCCTGTCGGAGGGCTCCCCGCTGCGCGCGCACGACCGGGTGCTGCTGTCGCCGCACGTGGCCGGCGCGACGGCGCAGGCCCGGCTGCGGATCGCGCTCGCCGTCCAGGCGAACCTCCGCCGGGCGGTCTCCGGCGAGCCCGTGCAGGATGTGGTGAACGGCGTGGATCCGGTCGTCCGCAGGAGGTAGCGCGTGGCGTTCGTCGACGACCTGGAGTCGATCGGGTTCGTCTTCCAGTCGGAGGGCCGCGGCGGCGTGCGCCACTACGCGCTGCAGGGCAACCGGTTCCTCACGTACTACTGCCACGTCGCCGACGACGAGTCGGGCGGGGTGTTCTCGTGGGAGTTCGCGCTGGGGGAGTACTGCGTGACCCGCGGCCTGCAGGTCGGCGCGAACGACGTCCTCAACATCTTCCTGTACAGCGACGCCGACGTGGCCGTCCCGCCGAGCGTCGCGTCGGTCGTCGCGCAGATCGACGCGACGGAGACCCGGCTCAACTCGTTGCGGCTCGCCGACCCGGGCATCTAGCGTGGCGGCCATGGACGTCCTCGCGAGCACCGGCCTGCCCCAGACGGTCGGCGTCGTCGCCGTGCTCCTCGTCGTCGCGGCCGTCCTGCTCCGTCGCGTCCGGGGCCGCGGACCCGACGCGTAGGCTGGTCAGTCGTGACCCCCGACGACCCGCTCGTCATCGGCACGCGCTCGTTCGCGTCGCGGCTGCTGCTCGGCACGGGCAAGTTCCCGTCGCACGCCGTGATGCGCGCGGCGGTCGAGGCGAGCGGCACCGAGATCGTCACGGTCGCGCTGCGCCGGGTGGACGTCACCAAGGCCGGCGAGGGCGACATCCTCGACTTCCTGCCGGAGCACGTGCTCCTCCTCCCGAACACCTCCGGCGCGGTCAACGCCGAGGAGGCGCTGCGGCTGGCCCGGCTCGCCCGGGCCGGCGGGATGCCGGACTTCGTGAAGCTGGAGGTCACCCCGGACCCGCGCTGGCTCGCGCCCGACCCGATCGAGACGCTGCGGGCCGCCGAGCTGATGGTGAACGACGGGTTCACCGTCCTCCCGTACTGCTCCGCCGACCCGGTGCTCTGCAAGCGGCTGGAGGAGGCGGGCTGCGCCACGGTCATGCCGCTCGGCTCGTGGATCGGCTCGAACCGCGGCCTGCGGACCCGCGACGCGATCGAGATCATCGTCGCGCAGGCGACCGTGCCGGTGGTCGTGGACGCCGGGCTCGGCGTGCCGAGCGACGCGGCGGCCGCGATGGAGATCGGCGCCGACGCGTGCCTGGTCAACACCGCGATCTCGGTGGCGCGCGACCCGGTGCTGATGGCGCGGGCGTTCGCCCAGGGCGTCGAGGCCGGCCGCCTCGCCTGGCACGCCGGCCGCGCCGCGGTACGCGGCGAGGCGGAGGCGAGCAGCCCGCTGACCGGGTTCCTGTCGTGACGGAGTTCGCCGCCGAGCTGGCCGGCCTCGACCTCGGCACGCTCTCCGCGCTCGACGCCACCGACGCCGACGTCACCGCCGCGCTGCGCCGCGAGCGGCGTGACCTGCGCGACCTCGCCGCGCTGCTCTCGCCGCGCGCGGAGGAGCGGGTCGAGGAGCTGGCCCAGGCGGCGGCGGCGTTGACGACGACGCGGTTCGGCAAGGCGGTGCGGCTGTTCGCGCCGCTCTACGTCTCCAACGCCTGCCTGTCCACGTGCACGTACTGCGGCTTCGCCAAGGGCCTCGACGTGACCCGCCGCACGCTGACGCCCGACGAGGTCGAGGCGGAGGCGCGGCTGCTCACGGAACGCGGCTTCCGGCACCTGCTGCTCGTCGCCGGCGAGCACCGGCTGGAGGTGAGCCAGGACTACCTCGTGGAGGTCGTCGAGCGGCTGGCGGCGTTCGTCCCGAGCATCTCGATCGAGACCCAGACGTGGAGCGACGACACCTACGCCCGCCTGGTCGCGGCGGGCGTCGAGGGCGTCGTGCACTACCAGGAGACGTACGACCGGGCGCGCTACCGCGAGGTCCACGTCGCGGGCTGGAAGCGCGACTTCGACCGCCGCCTCGCCTCCACCGAACGCGCCGCCGACGCGGGCGTCCGCCGGCTCGGCCTCGGCGCGCTGCTCGGCCTCGCCGAGGACTGGCGCGCCGACGTCCTCGCGGTCGGCGCGCACGCGGCGTTCCTCGTCCGGCGCTGGTGGCGCACCGAGGTGACGGTCGCGCTGCCGCGCATCAAGCCGAGCGCGTCCGGCTACCAGCCGCTGGTGCCGGTCACCGACCGGCAGTACGTGCAGGCGCTCGCCGCGCTGCGCCTCTACGAGCCCGAGGCCGGCATCGTGCTGTCCACCCGCGAGCCGGCCGCGCTGCGCGACGGGCTCGTCCGCATCGCGGTCACCCACCTGAGCGCCGGCTCCTCGACCGAGCCGGGCGGCTACTCGCACCCCGGCGAGGCGCAGGAGCAGTTCGCCGTCTCGGACGAGCGCTCGCCGGCCGACGTCGCGCGGATGCTCGAGGAGGCCGGCTACGAGCCGGTCTGGAAGGACGCGTTCCCCCTGGTCTCGCGATGAGCCCGGAGTGGTTCTACTCGAGCCTCGCGCAGGTCACCGCGAGCCTCGTCGGCTTCCTCGGCGCGTTCCTGCTGGTCCGCCTCTCCTCCTACATCGCGGACTGGCGCGACGCCGCGAGCGCGCTCGACCGGCTGCAACGCTCGTGGTCGATCGCCCACACGTCCGGGCTGCACGAGCGGGCGTACGAGGCGCTGTGGGAGCTGCGCGTGCTGGACGACCGCCGGCAGGCCGAGCGGTTCCCGCGCGAGATCCCGGCGGTGTTCGCGCTGGTCGGGCTGGTGTTCGGCGTCGGCGTCGTGCTGCCGCTGCTCGCGCTGGGCGCGCCGTCGAACGCGGCGCAGGCGGCGTACCTCGGGCCGGTCGCGCTGCTCGTCGTCGCGGGCGCGGCGATCATGCTGCTGGCCGCGCGGCGGGCGTTCCGCGAGTGGCGGACCGTCGCGCTGTGGGACGTGGTGCACCGCCGGCTGGACGAGGAGCGGGACAACGAGGCGGCGTACGAGGAGTGGCTGCGGACCCAGACGTGACCCTGGCGCGCGTGCGCCAGCGTCGCGCGCCGCGGCGCGTCGCCGCGCCCGCCTAGGGTGACGCCCGTGACCGTACGGTGGGGCGTCCTCGGCGCCGGGATGATCGCGCGCAACGCGATGCTGCACGCGATCGCGACGGCGGACGGCGCGGCGCTGCACGCCGTCGCGAGCCGCGACCCGTCGCGCACCCGCGCGGCCCGCGACGACTTCGGCGCCGCGGTCGCGCACCCGAACTACGAGGCGCTGCTCGCCGACGACGACGTCGACGCGGTCTACGTCGCGCTCGCCAACGACGCCCACGCGCCGTACGCCATCGCCGCGCTGGAGGCCGGCAAGCACGTGCTCTGCGAGAAGCCGCTCGCGCTGTCCGTCGCGGAGGTCGACGAGATGGCGAAGGCCGCGGTCGCCAACGACCGGCTGCTGGTGGAGGCGTCGTGGTACCGCTGGCACCCGCGGGTCCGGCTCGCGCACCGGCTGCTGCACGAGGTCGACGCGGTCGGCGCGGCGCGCTACGTCTCGGCCGGCTTCACGTTCGCCGGCGTCGCGGACGGCAACTACCGCCTCGACCCGGCGAAGGGCGGCGGCGCGCTCTACGACGTCGGCTGCTACGCCGTGTCGGCCGCCCTGTGGGCGTTCGGCACGCCGCCGCGCGAGGTCACCGCGACGTGCGAGCTCGGGCCCACCGGCGTCGACCGCACCGCGACGGTGACGATCGCGTTCGACGGGGGCGCGGCCGACGTCCGCGCGTCGATCGCCGAGGAGCCGCGGCAGTGGCTCGTCGTGGTCGGCGCCCGCGGCGAGCTGGAGCTGCGCGGGCACCCGTTCACCGCGTGGGACGGCGAGGAGACCGAGCTGGCCGTCTCGCGCGGCACGGAGCGGATCGCGCCGGCGAACGCGTACCGGCTGATGGTCGAGAACGTCTCCGCCGCCGCCGAGGGGCGCGACGCCTGGGTGCTGCCGCTTGCCGAGTCGCGGGCCACCGCGCAGGTGCTGGACGCGGCGTTCGAGTCGGCGGCCACCGGCACCCCGGTGGCGATCTAGCGCAGCGTGTCCGGGAACGCCGCCATGTGCACGAGGTCGTGCCACTCGCCGCGCTTCCAGAACGCCCGCCGCTGCACGCCCTCCTCGACGAAGCCGACGCGTTCGTAGACCCGCCGCGCGACGTCGTTGCCGGGGAAGACCGTGAGCGACACCCGGACCAGGTTCATCCGGTCGAACGCGAACCGGCACAGCGCCCGCGTCGCCGCCTCGCCGTGGCCGCGGCCGCGGTGCCCCGGCCCGACCAGCACGCCGAGCCCGCAGTGCCGGTGCTCCGGCGACGGGTGGTGCAGCCCGCCCCAGCCGACCGTCTCGCGGCCCGCGTCGACCATGAACGACAGCGAGCCGAACCCCACCGGCGGCTCCGCCGCGATGCGCTCCGCCATGACCTCGGCGGGCAGCGGCGGGTACACGCGGTCCCACCAGCGCATCGTCTCCGCGTCGCCGAACCACGACGCCAGCAGCGCCGCGTCGGCGGGCTCGCGCGCCCGCAGCACGACGGTCACCGCAGCTCCTCGGGGAACAGGCCCATGAGGTACTCGTCGCGCCACGCGCCGTCCACCCACAGCGCCCGCCGCCGCACGACCTCGCGGACGAAGCCGACGCGCTCGTAGACCGCGACGGCGGCGGCGTTGTCGGCGATCACCTCGAGCTCCACCTTGGCGAGGTTCACGCTGTCGAACGCCCACCGGCACAGGGTGCGCATCGCGTCGGTGCCGTAGCCGCGGCCGCGGTACGCCGCCTCGCCGATGGTGAGCCAGGCCAGCGCCCGGCGGTGCTCGGCGGACATCTCGCCGAGCCCGCAGTGCCCGATCGGCGTGCCCGACGCGAGGTCCACGACGGTCAGCGGGACGGTGCCCCAGCCGAGCGGCTCGCGCGGCACGTCGTACTCGCCGCCGGGGTAGGTCCGCAGCGTCCAGCGCATCGCCTCGGGGTCGGCGAACCACGCGCGCGCGACCGGCACGTCCGCCGGGCGGCGCTCGCGCAGCGCGACGAGCGACCCGGCGATCACGGGCGCGGTCCCGGCGCCAGCCGGGCCATCAGCAGCGCGTCGTGCCAGGCGCCGCGCTTGTAGAACCGCTGCCGCGCCACGCCCTCGGGCACGAAGCCGGCCTTCTCGTACGCCCGGATCGCCGGCGCGTGCGACGCGACGACCCAGAGCTGCACGCGGTGCAGCCCGATCCGCTCGAACGCGTACGCGCAGATCGTCCGCGCCGTGTCCGTGCCGAAGCCCTGCCCCCACGCCGAACGCTCGCCGATCACCAGGTCGAGCTCGCCGTTGCGCGACTCGGGCGTGACGTCGCGCAGCGCGGTGTAGCCGACCAGCTCGCCGGTGTCGAGGCGCTCGACGGAGAACCGCGGGTTCGCGAACGACATCGGCCCGACGATCCGCTGCGCGATCGCCGCCCGCGCGATCGGGTAGCGCCAGCCGGTCCACACCGTCACGTCCGGGTCGTTGCGCCAGCGGTGCTGCGCCTCGGCGTCGGCCGGCTCCATCGGGCGCAGCCGGACGAGGGCGCCGTTCACCGCAGCTCGCCCTCGAGCAGGGACATCAGCACGTCGTCCCACCACGCGCCGTCGCCCCAGTGCGCCTCGCGCGAGTACGCCTCCTCGACGAAGCCGGCCTTCTCGTACACCCGCCGCGCGGCGGCGTGGTGGGCGAACACCAGCAGCTCGATGCGGTGCAGGTTCATCTCGTCGAACCCGAAGCGGCACAGCGTCCGCACCGTGTCGGTGCCGTAGCCGCGGCCGTGCCGCGCGGGGTCGCCGAGGAAGATGCCGAGCTGCGCGCAGCGGTTCTCCGGCAACGCCGTCTCCGACAGCCAGCAGGTGCCGAGCAGCACGCCGCCGTCGAGGGTCTCCACGGCGAACTGGCAGTTGGCGTACGAGCCCACGCCCGCCCGCTCGACCCAGTCGCTCTCCGCCCCGAGCGGCACCGGGTAGCGGACGCCGGCGAGCGAGGCGACGGCCGGGTCGTTCGACCAGCGGTGCAGGTCCGGCACGTCGCGCGGCTCCGGCGCGCGCAGCCGGACGAGCGAGCCGGAGTACATGCGCGGCAGACTAGTAGGGGAGGAACGAGGAGGGCGGACGTGGCCGACATCACGGCGCTGGCGATCGAGTGGGCGACCGTGCCCGACGTCGCCGAGGCGCTCGGCGTCGAGGTGACGAAGGTGCGCCAGCACCTGCGCGAGGGGAAGCTGCTCGCGATCCGGCGGGGCGACGACGCGCCGCTGACGATCCCGGCGGCGTTCGTGCAGGACGGCGCGATCGTGAAGCACCTGCCGGGCGTCATCACGCTGCTGCGCGACAACGGCTACGGCGACGCCGAGGCGATCGGCTGGCTGTTCACCGACGACGACCTGCCGGGCTCGCCGATCGAGGCGCTGCGAGAGAACCGCGGCACCGAGGTGAAGCGCCGGGCGCAGGCGCTGGGCTTCTGACCGTGCCGAACCGCCGACCCGAGATCGTGATGACGGACGCCGAGGTCCGGGAGTTCCTCGCGAACGGCCGCGTCGCGGTGCTGGCCACGAGCGGGCCGGACGGCGTCCCCGACCCGCTGCCCATGTGGTACGTCGTCGCCGACGGCGGCGAGCTGCTCATGCGGACGTTCGCCAAGTCGCAGAAGGCGGTGAACCTGCGCCGCGACCCGCGCGCCGCCGTGCTCGTGGAGGGCGGCGAGGCGTACGCCGACATGCGCGGCGTGCAGCTCACCGGCCGGGTGGAGACGTTCGACGGCGTGGAGGAGCTGCTCGACCTCGGCGCGGCGCTCGCCGTGAAGTACCTGGGCGTGCGACCGGAGGACGTGCCCGCCGGGCGCGAGGCGGCGCGCGCGCGGGGCGTGGCGGGCTTCGTCGGCCTGCGGTTCGTGCCGGAGCGGGTCGTGTCGTGGGACCACGCGAAGCTCGGCGGCCGGTACTGATGCGGGTCCGCGTGAACGGCGCCGACCGCGACCTGCCCGACGGCACGACGTTGCCGGCGCTGCTCGCCGACCTCGGCCTCGGCGCCGGGTGGGTCGTGGTCGAGCGCAACGGCGTCGCGCTGCTGCGGTCGGAGACCGAGCGGACCACGCTCGCCGACGGCGACGTGCTGGAGATCGTCCGGGCGGTGGCGGGTGGATAGGCGGGCGGCGCTGGCGGACGCCCGGCTGTACCTGTGCGTCGGCCGGCGGCCGGACCTCGCCGAGTTCCTCGACGCGGTGCTGCCGAACGGCGTCGACGTCGTGCAGCTCCGCGAGAAGGGCATCGAGGCGCGCGAGGAGATCGAGCTGCTGACCGTCATGCGCGAGCGGGCGCGGGCGCACGGGAAGCTGTTCGCCGTCAACGACCGCGCCGACGTCGCGCGCGCGGTCGGCGCCGACGTGCTGCACCTCGGCCAGGGCGACCTGCCGGTGGGCGTGGCGCGCGACGTGGTCGGCGACGAGACGCTGGTCGGGCTGTCGTCGCACTCGCCGGCGCAGGTCGCCGCCGCGGCGACGGCGGAGGGCGTGGACTACTTCTGCGCGGGGCCGATGTGGGCGACGCCGACCAAGCCGGGCCGCCCGGCCGCCGGGCCCGAGCTGGTGGACCACGTGGCGTCGTTGCGGACGCCGCGGCCGTGGTTCGCGATCGGCGGCATCGACGCGACGAACCTCGACGAGGTGCTGCGCCGCGGCGCCCGGCGGGTCGTCGTGGTGCGCGCGCTGACCGAGGCGGCCGACCCGGCCGCGGCCGCGCGCGCGCTGTCGGAGCGGCTACGCGACGCCGAGCTTCGCGAGCCGCTCCTCGACCTCTGAGGTCACGAACGCCGCCGAGATGCGGTCGCTCACGATGCCCTTCGCGTCGATGAAGTACAGCCACGGCTCGGAGTCGAACCGGTACGCCTTGAGCGCCGGCGCGAGCTTGCCGTTGGTCGGCGTGGTGGCGCCGACGTAGGCCTCGACGTGGACGAAGTTCGCCTTCCCGGCGTGCCGCCGCGCGACCTTCTCCAGGATGTCCACGTCCGGCCCGCACAGCTCGGTCTGGCAGAACGCCGGCGCCGCGAACACCACGACCGTCGGCTTCCCCGATGCGATGGCCGCGTCGAGCGAGATCGCGTGCATGGAGCAGGCGTTCGGGCGGCGGGAGCAGAGCGGGCTCGCGCCCGCCGGGTCCTTCGTCGTCGGCGTCTTGACCGACACCGCCTTCTGGCCGGGGATCGGCGACTTCGACGTCGCGAGCACGTCGACCGCGATGCCGCCCTTGAACGCGCCGTTCGGCGTCTCCGCGACGATGGCCAGCAGGTACTTGCCGGGCGCCGGGAACGGCAGCGTCGCCGCGTACAGCCCGCGGTCGGCGAGCCCCTCGTCCTCCAGCTCGCGCGCGTCGACGGTGGCCTCCGGCGGCGCGGTCGCCTCGCGGCCCAGGTAGACCTTGACCGTGGCGCCGGCGAGCGGTCCGTCCGGGCCGATGAGCCCGAACGCGTACCGCGCCTGGCCCGCCACGACCTCCGCCTCGGCCTCGCCGATCTGCAGGCCCGGGGCGGCGTGCTGGCCGACGTTCTCGAGCGCCAGGTTGGCCGAGGACGTGGGCTCGGCCTTCGGCTTGTCCTTGCCGGCGCAGGCGGCGAGCAGCGGCGTGGCGAGGGCGGCGCGGAGCAGGGCGCGGCGGGTGGGCGTCACGCGGCCGACTCTACCTACGGCTAGCGTGACCGGCCGTGCGAGCGTCCTACGCCCTGCTGCTCGCGGCCTGCGTCGCGGTGACGCTGCCGCTGGAGCTCGTGTTCCGCGCGCGGGTGTACCGGCGGCCGCGGCGGTGGCTGCTGTCGCTGCTGCCGGTGGTGGTGGCGTTCGGCGCCTGGGACGTCTACGCCGTCGCGCGGCGGCACTGGCGCTACGACCCCGCGCAGACGCTCGGCGTCGCGGTCGCGAACCTGCCGCTGGAGGAGGTGGCGTTCTTCGTCGTGGTCCCGACGTGCGCGCTGCTGACGTACGAGGCGGTGCGCCGGGTGCTGGGGGACGGCGAGTGAGCTACCCCGCACTCGCCGCCCTCGGCCTGCTCGCGACCGTCGGCCTCGAGGCGGTGCTGCGGACCGGCCTGCTGCGCCGGCGGGCGTACTGGGTCGCCTACGCCGTCGTGGTGGCGTTCCAGCTCCTCGTCAACGGCGTGCTGACCTGCCGCGGCATCGTGACGGACTACCGGACCACGCTCGGGCCGCGGGTCGCGTGCGCGCCGGTCGAGGACCTGGCGTTCGGGTGGGCGATGGTCACCCAGACGCTGCTGTGGTGGACCTGGCTCGGGCGTCGGTCAGGAGCCACCCGGCGCTGAGGACGGTGAGCGCCGCGAGCGCCCAGCCGCCCCACGTCCAGGCCCCCGGGCTGAGCGCGAGCGCCGCCGCCGCGACGACGCGGACCGGCCGCTCGGCGGGCGTGACCGGCTGGCGGGTGGTGAGGCCGACCGCCTGGCAGCGGGCGCGGACGTACTCCAGCAGGAACGTCCCCGCTCCGGCCGCGACGAGCGCCGCCCGGGCGTCCCGCACGCGCAGCGCCGGGCCGAGCAGCAGCGCGAGGTCGGCGACCCGGTCGGCGGTGGAGTCGAGGACGGCGCCGAACGTCGTCGCCCGGCCGCGCACCGCCGCGACCGCGCCGTCGAGCCCGTCGGCGGCGCCGGACAGCAGGATCGCGACCGCCGCCGGCGCGGAGCCGTAGAGGGAGACGGAGGCAGCGGCGAGCGCGACGCCCGCCGCGGTGACCAGCGCGGGCCACGGCGGCAACCGGCGGGCGAGCGCGTACGTGGCGCGCACGTACGTGCGGAGGATCGGGCCGGCGCGGTGGCGTTCGAACGCGTGCAGCGCGCACCACCGGTCGAGGTCGTCCATGCTGCGAGTGTGCAGCGCCGCGACGTCGCCGCCCTCGCCGTCACCGCGTGGGGCGTGTCGCGGATGGCGCGGTTCGCGCGGCGGCGGGCGCCGCGCACCCTCGGTTTCGTGACCGCCGGCGTCGTCGCGGTCGTGCCGGCGCGGGACGAGGAACGCCACGTGGGCGGCTGCGTCCGTTCGCTCCTCGCGGCCGGCGTGCGCGAGGTCGTCGTGGTGGACGACGTGTCGTCGGACGCGACGGCCCGGGTCGCGCGCGAGGCGGGGGCGCGGGTGGTGGCGGCGCCGCCGTTGCGCCCGGGTCAGGTGGGGAAGGCGGCGGCCTGCCGGGCGGGCGCGGCGGCCGCCGGGAAGCCGGCGTGGCTGTGGTTCGTGGACGCCGACGTGACGGTGGCGCCCGACGCGCTGTCCCGGCTGCTCGCCGAGGCCGACGACACGGGTGCGGCGCTGGTGACGGCGTACGGCCGCGTCGCCACCCCCACGGCCGGGACCGCGTGGCTGCTGCCGGAGGTCGGGCTGTCGCTGGCGCGGCGCGACCCGGCGCCGTTCGCGAACGGGCAGTGCCTGCTCGTCCGCCGCGACGCGTACCCCGGCCACGAGCCGTACGCCGTCGTCGAGGACGTCGCGCTGGCCCGCGCCGTCGCGGCGCGGCACGCGACGAGCGCGGTGCTCGGGCCGGACCTGTTCACGGTGGCGATGTACGGCTCGCTGCCGGCCGCGCTGCGCGGGCTGCACCGCTCGCGCGGCGCCGTGCCCCCGGGGTGGCGCGAGGCGCTGTGGCTGGCGGCGGCCTGCACGCCGGCCGGCTACGCCGCGCAGGTCGCGGTGAGCGCCGCCGCCCGCGCCGTCGCGCGGGCGCCGGTGTGGCCGGCGGTGGCGGCGCCGTTCGCCGAGGCGCTGCTGGTCGCGGTCCGGCGGTGGCCCGGCCGCGCTACCTGGAAGGGCCGTCCGGTCGGCCCGCGGTGACGCCCTACGTCTCCGGCACCAGCGACCGCAGCCGGAACGCCGCCCGCTCGGTGTAGGTCACCCGGCCCACGAACGCGCTCCGCGTCGTCACGCCGACCGAGCGTTCCTCCGTCAGCACCAGCCCGGTCCGCGGGTCGGTGCACAGCGTGCGCGTCGCGCCGCCGGCGTTCGCGCCGCGCAGCACGGTCTGCACGGCCAGCCGCCGGCACGGCACCTCGCCCAGGTCGCCGACCGGCACCAGCCCGTCGCCCAGCACCGTCACGGTCACCGTCGCGGACGTCCCGTCGCCCGCGCACTCGTACGTCGCCACCGTCCCGGCCGGCGCGCCGCCCGCGACCCGCGTCCCCCCGTGCCCGCACTCGAGCCACATGGCCGACGTGACGCGGTAGTACGTCAGCCGCGTCCCGAACGCCCACTCGCGGATGTCGGTCCCGTCGTGGCAGACGCCGTACTGCTCGACGTGCTCGCGGAAGATGGTGACCGTCTCTCGCATCCCGCACGCCGCCGCGCGGATCGTCCGCGTGGTGACCGCCGGGTACGTGCGGCGGATCGACAGCCGGTCCACCCGCTCGTAGCCCGTGGTGTCGTAGACGTACACGCCGGACGCGGGCAGCGGCGCGAACGTCGCGTACTCGCCGTGCCGGTACGCCGCGACGGCGGCCGCCACGGACACCGGCCGCGCGGTGTCGCCGAACAGCAGGAACGCGTCGCCGGCCAGGACGAGCGCCAGCGCGGCCGCGACGCGGCGGGGGGTGAGCAGCGCGGCCCGCACGGCCGCCGACGCTACCGCGAGATCTCGATGAGGCCGCTGACGATCGCGAGCACGATCAGCAGCAGGAGCAGCCCGAGCGCGACGAACGCCACGACCATCGGCGTGCGGTTGCCCGCGACCGGCCCGGAGTTCGCGTCGTTGCTGTGCTCGTGCCGGACCATCTCGGTCGAGCCCTCGGCGGGCGGCGTCTCGGTCGGCTGCGTCATACCGGTTGTCTTGCCCCCGCCCGCCGCGCGAAACCCGCGCGCACCAGCGCGGGCGCCGCCACGGCCGCGCGGCGGGGGAGCCCGACCGAGACCCGCCGGTCCAGCACGCGGTAGTCGGCGCGTTCGACGGCGTCGAGGATGCCGCCGTAGAGGACGAGCGCGGTGCGCACGCAGTCCCGGCTGGCCGGGTGCAGCAGCCGGATGCCGGGCTCGGCGGCGCGCAGCACCTCGCGGGCCCGGGCGACCTGGTACGCGAGGAGCCGGCGCACCCGCCCGTCCACGACGCCGGACGCGAGGTCGGCGCGCGTGACGCCGAAGTGCGCCAGGTCCTCCTCGGGCAGGTAGAGCCGGCCGCGGCGCAGGTCCTCGCCGACGTCGCGGACGAAGTTCGCGAGCTGGAAGCCGACGCCGAGGTCCTCGGCGTACGCGTACGCGCCGTCGTCCAGCGCGCCGAGCACCGGCACCGTCCAGCGGCCGACGACGGCGGCCGAGCCGTGCGCGTAGCGGAGCAGGTCGGCGTACGTCGGGTAGGACGTGACCGTCAGGTCCATCGCCATCGACGCGAGGAACGCGTCCACGTCCGCCTCCGCGATCGACCAGCGGGCGACGGTGTCGCGGAACGCCACGCCCACCGGCGTCTCGCCGCCGCGCGTCGCGCCCCACCGCGCGAGCCGCTCCGCGCGGTCCGGGACCCCCGGCGCGTCGACGATCTCGTCGGCGCAGCGGGCGAACGCGTAGAGCGCGTGCACGTGGCGGCGGCGTTCCGGCGGGAGCAGCAGCGTGGCGAGGTAGAACGTCCGCCCGGTCCGCGCGTTGACGCGGCGGCACGCCGCGTAGGCCCGGTCCAGGGCCTCGTCCAGGAGCATGACCGCGATGATCCGCCGAACGGCCGCATCACGCTGCGTGAGCAGGTACCGGGACGAACCCGGCGAATTCCCCTCGCCGAGCCGCCGACCGGCGGCCAGGGAGCGGTCCCAGCGCCCCTCCGAGCCCGCGCCTCCATGGTCACGGGCCGCCGCGCGTGGGCCGGAAAGGGAGCCCCGTGCGTCACCGCCACCTCCTCGCCTCGGTCGCCGTCGCGGCCGTCGGCCTGTCCGGCGCCGTCGTCATCGCGCCGATGCTCGCCACGCCGGCCAGTGCCGCGTCGTACACCGCGTCCGGCACCATCCAGAAGCCCGCGCCCGGCGGGAACCCGGCCACCGACGCGGAGTTCTCGCTGCGCTGCCCGGCGACGCCGACGCAGCAGGGCCTGGACGCGTGGGTGTTCCGCCTCCCCAGCGACTACGCCGTCGCCGGCACGACCGTCTCGGTGACCGGCTCGTCCGGCCTCGGGCTGCACGACCTCGCGGCGTACGTCTACAAGGCCGACTGCACGTACGACCGCGTCGTCTCCGACACCGCGTCCGACGACCTCTCCCTGACGCTGCTGGCCGGCGACACGTTCCTCTCCGTCTACACCGTGCTCGGCGCCCAGGTGTCGGTGAGCCTCGTCGCCTCGAACCCCAACGTCACCAACCCCACGACCACGGGCGTCAACACCAGCGGCACCCGCCGCACCTACGACGGCACGCCGAACGACCCGCTGTTCCTCCAGGACGGCACGACCAGCCTGTTCTTCGGCGGGCAGTGGGGCATGCGCAAGGTGCGCGCGCCGCAAGCGTGGACCGAGCAGCGGGCGACCGGCGCCGGCATCCGCGTCGGCGTGCTCGACTCGGGCCTCGACCTCGGGCACCCGGAGTTCGCCTGCGCCGACAAGGTCGAGGTCGTCAACGGCGCCGACCCCGACAACGACGGCAGCACCGTTCCGCAGGACGACGTCGAGGGCCACGGCACGCATGTCGCCGGCATCATCGGCGCCTGCACGGACAACAACACCGGCGTCGTCGGCGTCGCGCCGGACGCGACCCTGCTGCCCATCCAGATCCTCTCCGCGACGAGTGACTTCGGCACCCTCGCCACGGGCCTGCGCACCGCGGCCGACAACGGCGCGCACGTCGTGAACATGAGCATCGGCGGCGGCCTCGCGCCGGGCGGCATCGCGCAGCTCCCGGGCAGCGGCTCGGCGGTCGCGCTCGCGGCGTTCTTCCGCGACGTGGACGACGCGATCGACTACGCCGTCTCCAAGGGCGTCGTCGTCGTGGCGGCGGCGGGCAACGAGTCGTTCCCGCTCTGCGGCTACCCGGCGATCGCGGCGAAGGTCGTCTGCGTCGGCGCGTCCGACCCGATGGACCTGAACTCCTGGTACGGCAACTTCCCGGTCAAGCTCGACGGCTTCGGCGACGTCGGCGCGGCGCTGCTCGCGCCCGGCGGCCGGGGCATCCCGGACTGCGCGTGGGCGTCGTCGGAGATCCTCTCGACGTACTCGCGCTCGGTCGACGCGAGCGAGGGCGACTGCGACGGCCTGCCGGGCTACGCCACCATCTTCGGCACGTCGATGGCGACGCCGCTCGTCTCCGGCGCGGCGGCGCTCGTCTACGACCGCCTCGGCGGCGTCCGCTCGCCGGCCAACCGCGACAAGGTCGTCGAGGCGCTGCTCGGCTCGGCCGTGGACCTCTACGCGCCCGGCTACGACCCCGCCTCGGGCTACGGCCGCCTCGACGTCCTCGGCGCCGTGCAGTACTGGCCGGCCGCGCCGCTGACCAACTCCAGCGGCTCCGGCACGTCCACCACGACCCCGCCGCCGACCGTGCAGAAGACGTCGGTGTCGATCGCCAACGAGGTCCCCGCGACGGTGCAGTACGGCGACGCGCTCCCGCTGTCCGCGCGGCTCACCGACGCGTCCGGCGCGCCGCTGGCCGGCGAGCAGGTGACGTTCCAGCTCGTCGGGCCGCAGGGCTACCGCGAGGTCAACGCGCTCACCGGCCCGAACGGCGTCGCCACCCAGACGCTCGCCGCGGACGCGGTGCCCGGCGACTACCGGGTGGCCGTCGGCTACTCCGGCAAGGCCGGCGCGTACGACAGCAGCGCCGCGTCGCAGCCCATCGCGGTGGTCCGCGAGGACAGCGCGCTGTCGCTGGCGCTCACCGGCACCGGCTCCAAGCGCACCCTCACCGCGACGCTGCGGGAGGCCGACGACGCGACCCGCCCGGTGGCGGGCGTGCCGGTGACGTTCTGGGCGGACGGCGTGCAGGTCGGCTCCTCGCTGACCGACGCGACGGGCCGCGCGTCGTTCGCGCCGAAGAGCGCCAAGGTCTACGAGGCGCGGTTCGCCGGCGACACGTTCTACGCGGGGTCGTCAGGGGCGGCGTAGCCGCAGCACCCGTTCGGCGGCGAGGCGTCCCGACACGAGCACCATCGGGACGCCCACGCCGGGCACCGTGCCCGAGCCGGTGAAGACCACGTTGCCGACCTTCGGCGCGACGTTGGCCGGCCGGAACGGGCCGGTCTGGAAGAACGTGTGCGCCGCCGCGAACGGCGTCCCGCGCTCCATCCCGCGGGCCCGCCAGTCGTGCGGCGTCGTCACGTGCTCGGTCTCGACCGCGTCGCCGAACCCCGTGTAGCCCAGGCGTTCCAGGTGCCGGACGACCTCGTCGCGGTAGCGGTCCCGCGTCGCCGTCCAGTCCACGCGGCCGTCGAGGTTCGGGACCGGGACGAGCACGTAGTACGCCTGCCGGCCGGGCGGCGCGAGCCCCGGGTCGCTCGCCGTCGGGCAGGTGACGAGGACGCTCGGGTCGGACATCAGCACGCGCCGGTCGATCAGCTCGTCGAACGTCCGCCGCCACGCCCGGCCGAAGTGCAGGTTGTGGTGCGCGATCCGGTCGTAGCGCGCGGTCGAGCCGGCCAGCAGCAGGAAGCAGCTCGGCGAGTACCGCAGGCTCCTGACCCGGCGCGGCGTCGCGTCCGGCGGCAGCAGCTCCCGGTACGCGACCGGCAGGTCGGGGTTGAGGACCACGACGTCGGCCGGCAGGTGCTCGCCGTCGTCGGTCTCGACGCCGGTCGCGCGGCCGCCGCGGGTCGTGACCGCCGTGACCGAGGTGCCGTAGCGGAACGCCGCGCCGTGCTTCTCCGCCGCGCCGGCCAGCGCGCGCGACACCGCGTGCATCCCGCCCCGCGGGACGTAGACGCCGGCGACGGAGTCCATGTACGCGATGACCGCGTAGACGGCGAGCGCGTCGTAGGGCGACAGCCCGGCGTACATGCTCTGGAAGCTCAGCACCCGCCGGGTGCGCGGGTCCTCGAGGAACTCGCCGACCTTCGGGGCCAGCCGGCGGAACGCGCCGAGCGCGGCGAGCCGGGCGAGGTTCGGCGTGAGCAGGTCGAGCGGCGAGTCGACGTTGCGGTCGATGAACGCGGTCATCTCGAGGCGGTACAGCCGCGTCACCCACGCGGCCCAGCGGCGGTAGCCGTCCGCCTCGCGCGCTCCGCAGATGCGTTCGACCTCCGCGGCCATCGCGTCGACGCCCGGCTTCACGTCCAGCGTCGAGCCGTCGGGGAAGAACGCCCGGTACAGCGGGTCGAGCGGCTCCAGCGTCAGCCAGTCGGCCATGTCCTCGCCGGCCGCCGCGAACGTGTCGCGGATCAGGTCGGGCATCGTCAGCACGGTGGGCCCGGTGTCGAACCGGTAGCCGTCGCGTTCGAGCAGCCCGGCGCGCCCGCCGGGGACGTCCGCGCGCTCCACGACCGTGACGTCGTAGCCGGCCGCCGCGAGGCGCAGCGCGCAGGCGAGGCCGCCGAGCCCCGCGCCGACGACGACGACGCGGGTCAATGCACGCGTTGGGTCGCGATGGTGGCGAGCGCGCGCAGGACCTTCGTGGCCTCGCCGTCGATGGGGGCGTTCTCGATCGCCTCGATCGCCTCGGCCGCGCGCTGGCGGACCAGGGCCTCGGCGTAGTCGAGCGCGCCGGTCTCGGCGATGACCTCGCGGAGGCGTTCGACGCCGGCGTGCTCCAGCTTGGGGTCGCCGAGCAGGCGGCGCAGCACCGCGGCCTGGCCCGGCGTCGCGCGCTCGCTGGCCTTGGCGATGAGCACCGTGCGCTTGCCCTCGCGCAGGTCGTCTCCGGCCGGCTTGCCGGTCTGCCGCGGGTCGCCGAACACGCCGAGCACGTCGTCGCGGAGCTGGAACGCCTCGCCGAGCGGGAGGCCGTACGCGCTGTACGCGTCGAGCACCCGCTGGTCCGCGCCGGCCAGGACGCCGCCGAGGTGCAGCGGGCGTTCGATCGTGTACTTCGCGCTCTTGAAGCGCGCGACGCGCAGCGCCCGCTCGACGTCGCCACCGCCGCGGACCTGCTCCAGCACGTCGAGGTACTGGCCGGCCATCACCTCCGCGCGCATCACGCCGTACGTGTGCGCCGCGCGGTGCAGCGCCTCGGCCGGCAGCCCGCTGGAGTCGTAGAGCTCGTCGGCCCAGACCAGGCAGATGTCGCCGAGCAGGATCGCGGCGTTGCGCCCGAACGTCTCCGCGTCGCCGAGCCACTGCTCGCCGCGGTGCAGGCTCGCGAACCGCCGGTGCACCGCCGGCTTCCCGCGCCGGGTGTCCGAGCCGTCCATCACGTCGTCGTGGATGAGGGCGCACGCGTGCACCAGCTCCAGGCACGCCGCCGCGGTCACGATGTCGTCGGTGTCCGCGCCGCCCGCGCCGCGCCAGCCCCAGTAGCAGAACGCCGGGCGCAGCCGCTTGCCGCCGTCGAGGACGAACTCCGTGACCGTGTCGGCGACCGGGCCGAGGTCGTCGGAGACCGCGTCGAGCGTCGCCGCCTGCCGCGCGAGGAACGCCTCGAGCGCCTTGTCGACGCGGTCGCGCAGGTCGGCGACGTCGAGTGGGTGCACGAAGTCGAGTATCGCGGGTGTCGCGTCTGAGTACCTGGACGGATGGCCCGGCCTTCGTTCGCGCCGAACCTTGTCGGTATGAGCCGTGCCGCCACCCTTGCCGCCGCGACGCCCGCGACGCGGGACCGCTACGTCGACTTCCTCCGGGCGTTCTCGATCTCCGTCGTCGTCCTCGGCCACTGGCTGATGGCGGCGGTGACGTTCGACTCGTCGGGGTTCCACGCCGGCAACGCGCTGGCCGCGATGCCGTGGCTCCAGCCGCTGACCTGGGTGCTCCAGGTCATGCCGGTGTTCTTCTTCGTGGGCGGGTTCGCGCACCTCGTCACCTACGACGGCGTGCGGCGGCGCGGCGGCCGGTACGTGCACTTCGTGCAGGGCCGGCTGTCCCGGCTGCTCCGCCCGGTGTCGGTGCTGCTCGGCGTCTGGGTGCCGTTGACGGTGCTGCTCTCGCCGTCGGCGCGGGTCACGAAGCTCGTCGTGCAGCTCCTGTGGTTCCTCGGCGTGTACGTCGTCATGGTCGCGCTGGCGCCGTTGACGATCCGGCTGCACCGCCGGTACGGCTGGCGGGTGCCCGCGGCGCTCGCGCTCGTCGCCGCGCTGGTCGACGTCGCGTCGTTCGGCCTCGGCATGGCCGGGCTGCGCTGGGTGAACGTCGTCCCCGTCTGGCTGCTCGCGCACCAGCTCGGCTACTTCTACGGCGCCATCTCGCGCCGCGCCGCGCTGGCGCTGTCCGCGACCGGCCTCGGCGCGCTCGTCGCGCTGACCGCGTGGGGGCCGTACCCGACGTCGATGGTCGGGATGCCGGGGGAGAAGGTCTCGAACATGGCCCCGCCGACCGTCTGCATCGTCGCGCTGACCGCGTGGCTCGTCGGGCTCGTAGTCCTCGCCCGGCCGCTCGTCACCCGCTGGCTGGCCCGGCCGCGCGTCTGGACCGCCGTCGTCGCGCTGAACGGCGTCATCATGACCGTCTTCCTGTGGCACCTGACCGCGCTGCTGCTGGCCGTGTTCGTGCTGCTGCCGCGCGGGTGGTTCCCGCAGCCGGCCGTCGGCTCCGGTGCGTGGTGGCTGACCCGGCCGCTGTGGTTCGCGGTGCTGCTGGCCCTCCTGGCCGGGCTCGTCGCGGTCTTCGGGCGGCTGGAGCGGCCGGCGCCGGTGGCGTTCGCCCCGTCGCCGTCGCGGACGCCGGTGGCCTCGCAGGCCGCCGCGGTCGCCGGCGTGCTGCTCGTCGCGTCCGGCGTCCTCGGCCTCGCGCTGGTCGGGCTGTCCGACCTGGCCACCCGGTCCGCGTCGGTCGCCGTCGTCACCGTGACGCCGTTGGGGTCGCTGCTGAACGTCGGCGCCGGCGCCTACCTCCTGCGCCGGACCGTCCGCCCCTCCTGAGGCACGTCCTCGCGCGGGGCGGCCCGCGGCCCCCCGGGCCGCCCCGGGCCGCCCCGGGCCGCCCCGGGGCGCGTTCGCCGACGGCGAACACCACCCCCTTGCGCTCCCCGCCCCGCCGCGTTACCTTTCTCTCGTTCGAACACACGTTCGAACACCCGGGCCGGCGCCACTCGCGAACGCCGACCCGCTGGCGGAGGACCCCGGTCCGCGCCCGCGCCGAGCCTCGACCCTCGGCGGGGCCGGACCGGCCGCCGGTCCGGCAGGGTGCGGGGAAGCGCCCCGCCGGACCGGCCCGCCACGGCCGCCTTCCCCCGGCCGCGTACGTGCCGTACGCCGACGAGGAAGGAGCGACCGTGCCCACCCCCGCGACGCTGCCGTTCCGCACGCCCGCCCGCCGCGGCGCCCACGCGGCCACCCCCGTGCCCACCCGCGCGGCACCCGCACCCGCCCTCCTCGCGCCGGCCGCCCCCGCGCCCACCGCCGCGCCCGCGCCCACCGCCGCGCCCCCCGCGCCCGCACCCGCGCCGCCCGCCCCCGCGCCGCCCGCCCCCGCGCCGCCCACCCCGCCCTCGGCGCCTGCCACCTCGCCCCGCCCCACCCCACTCCCGACCGCGAAGGCCGCCGACATCCCGCGCCTGTCCACCTCGGCGTCCGACCTGCTCGACCTGGCCCGCCACGGCCTCGCCGAAGCCGCGCTCGCCACCACCCCCGCCGACCGCTACGCCGCCGCCCACCTCAGCGCCCTGCGCGCGGCGGCGGCGGTCATCGCCGCCCGCGCCCGCCCCGCCGCCGCGCCCGCGCCCCGCCGCACCCGGCCGCTCAGCGCGTGGGTCCTGCTCGCCACGGTCGCGCCCGAGCTCGGCGAGTGGGCCGCGTTCTTCGCCTCCGGCGCCCGCAAGCGGGCCGCCGCCGAGGCGCACCTCCCCGGCGCGGTCACCGCCCGCGAGGCCGACGACCTGCTGCGCGACGCCGAGACGTTCCTCGCCGTCGTGGAGACCAAGCTCGGCGGCGCCGCCCGCCCCACCCTGCTCGACCGCGGGGTCGGATGACGGCCGCCCCGGACGCCGCCGGCGCCGCGACGCTGCTGCTGCTCGCGGCGCCGGCGGTCTACCTCACCCTCGTCGCCGCCCGCGCCGCCCGCGCCGCCCGCGCCGCCCGCGCCGCCCGCCCCCGCGCCGCCGCCCGCGCCCCCCGCCGCCTCACGACCCGCGCCTGCCGCACCGCCGCCCCACCCGCACCCCCGGCACCCGCCGCCGCCCCGGCGCCCCACGACCCCCACGCACTACGCTTCCCACCACGCGAACGCCGTCCCGCGCGCTCGCGCCCCGCCGCCCCCGTCCCCGGAGGACCTTCGTGGCCGCGCCGTACCTCACGCACTGGGGACGCGTCCGCAACGCGGTCGTCTGGGAGGCCCTCACGGCCGCACTCGCCGGTCTCGGGGACGGGCCGCTGTCGGTCCTCGACGCCGGCGGCGGTACGGGCGGCTTCGCGGTGCCGCTCGCCGGGCTCGGCCACCGCGTCACCGTCGTCGACCCCTCGCCCGACTCGCTCGCGGCGCTCGCCCAGCGCGCCGCCGAGGAGGGCGCCGGCGCCGCGATCACCGGCGTCCAGGGCGACCTCGCGACGCTCCTCGACGTCGTGGCGCCCGGCAGCGTCGACATCGTGCTCTGCCACAGCGTCCTCGAGCTCGCCGACGACCCGGCGAACGGTGTCGCGACGGTGGCCGCGGCCCTGCGCCCGGGCGGCGTGGCCAGCGTGGTCGCCGCCAACCGGACCGCCGCCGTCCTCTCGCGCGCCCTCGCCGGCCGCTTCGAGGAGGCCGCCCACGCGCTCGACGACCCGGCCGGCCGCTGGGGCGACGGCGACGCCGCGCGACGCCGGTTCCGCCGCGACGAGCTCGTCGCGCTCCTCGCCGGCGCCGGCCTGGTGGCCGACGACGTGCACGGCGTCCGGGTGTTCACCGACCTGGTGCCGGGTGCGTTGCTCGACACGGACGCGGCGGCGTTCGAGGCGCTCGTCCGCCTGGAGGTGGCCGCCGCCGCGCGCGACCCCTACCGCGACGTCGCGACCCAGCTCCACGTGCTCGCGCACCGTGCCGGCTGAGCCGCACCCCGCCGGCGCGGGCACGCCGTGAGCCGCGGCCGCGTCGCGCCCGACGGCCCGCCCACCGGCGCGCGCGGCGACGACAACGGCTGCACGGTGCTGCACGTCGACATGGACGCGTTCTACGCGAGCGTCGAGGTACGCCGCCGCCCCGAGCTGCGCGGCAAGCCGGTCGTGGTCGGCGGCGGCGGCAACCGCGGCGTCGTCACCGCGGCGACGTACGAGGCCCGCCGCTACGGCGTGCACAGCGCGATGCCGATGGTGCGCGCCCGGCGGCTGTGCCCGCACGCGATCGTCGTGCCGCCGGACTTCGAGGAGTACGCCGCCGCCTCGCGCGCGGTCATGGAGGTCTTCCGCTCGGTCACGCCGCTGGTCGAGCCGATCTCGATGGACGAGGCGTTCCTCGACGTGGCCGGCGCGGTCCGCCGGCTCGGCCCGCCCGCGACGATCGGCGAGCTGATCCGCGCGCGGGTCCTCGACGAGCAGCGGCTCACCTGCTCGGTGGGCGTCGCGCCGACCAAGTTCGTGGCCAAGCTCGCCTCCGCGCGGTGCAAGCCGGACGGCCTGCTGGTCGTGCCGCGCGACGACGTGCTCGCGTTCCTGCACCCGCTCCCGGTCGGCGCCCTCTGGGGCGTGGGGGAGCGGACCGAGGAGGTGCTCACCCGGCTCGGCCTGAAGACGGTCGGCGACATCGCGCGGACGCCGCGCGATGCGCTGCAGGCCGCCCTCGGCCCGGCCGCGGGCGCGCACCTGCACGCGCTGTCCTGGGGCCGGGACGAACGCAGCGTGGTCCCGCACGAGCCGGACAAGAGCATCGGCGCGGAGGAGACGTTCGGCAGCGACATCGGCGACCCCGCCGCAATCCACCGGGAGCTGCTGCGGCTGTCCGAACGCACCGCCGCCCGCCTCCGCGAGGCCGGTCACGTCGGGCGGACGGTGTCGATCAAGGTGCGGTACGCCGACTTCAAGACGGTGACCCGCGCGCGCACCCTGCCCGCGCCGACCGACGTCGGGCAGGTGATCTACGCGACGGCGCGCGGGCTGTTCGACGCGCTCGGCACCGGCGGGGCGCCGTTGCGGCTCGTCGGCGTGCGGGTCGAGCACCTCGCGTCGCCGGACACCCAGGCGGCGCAGCTCGCGTTGGGCGAGCCGGAGGTCGGCTGGCGCGAGGCCGAGCGGGCGGTGGACGAGGCGGTGCGCCGGTTCGGCAAGAACGCCGTGCGCCCCGCGACGCTCGTCCGCGGCACCGACGACCCGCGAACGCCGCCCTCCGCGCCGCCCGGGGAGCTCCGCCCGGGGAGCTGAGGGGCGGCCGCCGGAGCGGGCCACGATTCGGACACACCGCTTTCGCGGCGCCGCGCGCGAACGTATCCTGGCCCTACGACCCGCCCACCACGCCGCCTGGAGCGCCCTGTGCCGCTCTCCGAGCACGAGCAGCGCCTGCTCGACCAGATCGAGCGGCAGCTGTACGCCGAGGACCCGAAGTTCGCGTCCGCGGTGCGCTCGCACGACGTCAAGACGCACCTGCTCCGGCGCGTGAAGAAGTTCTCGGCGCTGCTCGTCCTCGGCCTCGGCGCGCTGCTCACCGGCGTGATCATCCGCAACGTCCCCGTCGGCGTTGCCGGCTTCCTCGTCATGCTCGTCGCGGCGCTCGTCATCGCGCGCAGCCTGCAACGGCTCAGCCGCGGCGACGCGCCGCCGCCGATGCCCAAGGCGAAGAAGCCGCCGAAGGACGGGTCGTTCCGCGACCGCGCGGAGGAACGCTTCCGCCGTCGCTTCGAAGACCCCGACCGCTAACCCCGGCCGCCGACCGCCGACCCCGGCCGCGCCCCGCGCAACCGGCGGCCGCGCCCGCGCCGCCGACCCCGGCCGGGCGCCACGCCCACCCGAACTGTGAAGATCGCCACGCGGGAACGCGCGCCGTGGGGCTGCACAGTTGGGCCGCCGACGCGCCGGGCCCACCCAGGCCCACCCAGGCCCACCCGGGCCCACCCAGGCCCACCAGGCCCGCCGTCCCGCGCCGGCCCGCGCCGGCCCGCGCCGACCCGCGCCGACCGCGCCGACCCGCGCCGACCCCCGCCAGCCCGCGCCGCGCCGGACGGGCCCCTACGGAGCCAGCGCCCGCCGCCGCACCACGCGCCGCACCAGCGCCCGCAGCCGGGCCCGCACCGCGTCGCCCGACCGCTCGGCGGCCGACGTCGCGCTCGCGTACCCCAGCCGCATCCGCCGCACCGCCGACGCCGGGAACACGGTCGCCCGCACCCGCGCCCACCGCGACAGCGACGCCAGCAACGCCTTCCGCACCACCCGCGCGGACACCTCGAGCCCGTCCACCGGCACGGCGCTGCGCGCGTAACGCGCGCGCTCCTCGGCCGACGCCATCCGCGCCACCTCGTCCGCCGCGGGACCGGTCAGCCCGGCCGCGGTGACCAGCCGCCGCGCCGCGGCCCGCGGCGAGTCGGAGACGCGCATCCGGTACCCGGCGTCCTCGGCCGCGTCGGCCAGCGACTCCCAGGCCGCGTGCGTCCGCGCTACGCCGTCGCCGGCCCGCGCGCGCCGCCGGCGCCGGGTGCCGTACCCGACCAGGGAGGGCGTCGCCAGCGCCGCCAACGCCACCACCGCACCCAGCGCCACGGCCCCGCCGCGGCGCGACCCGCCGCCGCCCTGCTGCGAGTCCGGAATGCCGTCGCCGTCCGTGTCGTCGCCGAGCGCCTCCTCGCGCCCGCGGCCGCCGGGCGGACCGGAGGGCGTCGGCGTGGCGGACGGCCCGCCCGTCGGGTCGGCGGTCGGCCCGCTGGTCGGGGTCCCGTCGCCGCCGCGCGCGGGCTCGGAGTACGCCGGCACGTTGGTGCCGTTGCCGGGCGTCGGCTCGAAGCGGACCCAGCCGGCGTTCGGGAAGTACAGCTCCGGCCAGGCGTGCGCGTCGTGGTTGGTGACGCTCCACGTCCCGTCCGGCACGAACGTCCCCGCGGTGAACCCGACCGCCACCCGCGCCGGTATCCCGGCCAGCCGCGCGAGGTACGCCATGGTCGCGGCGAACTGCTCGCAGTAGCCGACCTTGCGGTCCAGGAAGACGGAGATCGCGGCATCGCCGGTGCCGGTCTTCTCGATCAGGCTGTAGCGGAAGCCGCCGGTCCGGCGGAAGTAGTCCTGCAGCGCGAGCGCCTTGTCGTACGGGTTCACGATGTCGCCGGTCACCCGGTCCAGCGTCTGGAGCACGATCTCGCTCGGCTCGAAGTCGTCGGGCAGCCGGAGGTAACGCCGCGCGATGTCGCGCGGGATGGAGCCGCCGGCCCGGAGCTGGTCCGGCGTCGGCTGCGGCAGCAGCGACGTGACGTCGTACGACACGCCCTTCGACGACTTCCCGTCGCGCGCGGTGAACACCGACAGCGTGGTCGGCTCGTACTTCCAGTCGCTGCCGCCGACGTCGACGGTCCGCGGCGCGTACGGCACCGGCAGCCACTGCACGCCGAGCGGCCCGACCTCGACGTGGAACGACGCCTCCGCCGTCGTCACGCCCTCGTGCTCGTCCGGCTGCGGGATCGGGTTCCGGCGGCCGACCTTGCGGTCGTTGTCCGCCTCCTGCTCGATCAGCCGCCACTCGCTGCCGTTGAACTCGTCCAGCGAGGTGAGCCGCATGTACGTGTTGCCGCCGCCCTGCGGGCGGACCCGGAACAGCTCGATCTCCTTCTCGTCGTGGAGCTGGTCGGCGATCTCGACGATCGGGTTGATGACGACGATCCGCGACGGCCCGCCGCCCTTGCCGAACAGCCCGCCGCCGCTGCCGGTGAAGATGCCGTCGCCGGTCGACGGAAGCACGACCGGGATCGCCAGCGCGAGCCCGACCGCGGCGCTGCCGATGCGCCGCCCGACCCGCGCGACGTGCGAGACGTCGCCGAGCTCGTCCAGCTTCTCGATGCCGGACAGCCGGCGGCCCCACGCGCGGGCGCGGTCGCGGCCCTCGGCCACCAGGATGCCGAGGTAGCCGAACGCCGCCACCACGAACGCGAACGCGTTCGGCTTCTCCGCGAGCGAGGTCGGCACGAGGAACAGCGCGAGCAGCGGGATCCCGGCCGCGACCGGGCGGCGCAGCCGGAACACCATGACGTCGACCATGACGGCGACGAGGAACACGCCCCACGTGGCGAGCAGCGTCAGCGCGTCGGTGGCCTCGGCCGGCGCGGCGAGGGTGCGGATGTCGTCGCCCGCCGTGCGCAACGACTCTCCGATCGCGCGCATGGTCTCGCCGGTCGGGATGCCGGCGATCGTCGTGGAGGGGTGGAACGCGATGCCCAGCCAGGTCACCAGCGCGAGCACCGACAGCGCGGGCGCGAGCAGGCCCGGCACGTCGAGCCGGCGGCTGACCCAGCCGACGCCGAACGCGATCCCGACACCGACCAGAGAGGGCAGCGCCCAGCGCTGCCGCACGAACACCTGGCTCAGCGACAGCATGGTGAGGATCACCGCGGCCGCGGCCGCGGGGCCCAGCAGCGAACGCCGGCTCGTCATCGCAGCACTCCCGTCCGTGACACGGCGACCTGCGGCCACAGCGACGCCAGCGACTGGCCGTGCTTCACCACGATCACCCGCCAGCCCGCCTGCCGCAGCAGCGCCGCGCCCGACTCCATCGCCGCCTCGGTCTCCGCCTTCGCGCGCGGGCCCAACGCGGTCCAGCTCGCCGTGTCGACGAGCACCGCGATGCACGCGGCGGCGGCGTTGCGCAGCCGGCCCAGCGCCATCGCCTCGTCGGCGGTCAACGTCCCGCAGACCGCCACGATCAGGCCCTCGCCGCCGCCGCGCGACCGCATCCGCGCGGCGGTGCCGGCCAGCGAGCCGCGGTTGGACGGCTCGACCGTCGCGAGCTGGTCGAGCAGCGCCGGCTCGGCGGTCGTCGCCGACGAGCCGGAGACGTCGACGCCGGTGTCGGTGAGGTAGCGCAGCGTGTAGCCGTGCCGCGTGAGGTGCACGCCGATCGACGCCGCGGCGGCGACCGACCACTCGAACGACGACCCCGGCCCGTCGCCGTAGTGGGCGTTGGCGCGGGTGTCGAGCAGCAGCGTCGCGCGGCTCTGCCACGGCTGCTCCTCGCGGCGCACCATCAGCTCGCCGGTGCGCGCGGTCGACTTCCAGTGCACCTTGCGCAGGTCGTCGCCGTAGCGGTACTCCCGCGTCGACGCGTCGTCCTCGCCCGACGACGCGACCTGCCGCGCCTGGGTGTCGCCGCCGCCGGCCCACTCGCCGCCGAGCCCGGTGGGCGGCAACGGCGTCACGACCGGCGTCACGACGAGCTGGTCGACGGCGGAGAACGACCGCTGCAGCTCGCAGAGCCCGAACGGGTCCGCCATCCGGATGGTCAGCGGCCCGACGCGGTACTTGCCGCGCACGTCGGATCGGACCGGGTAGGTCACCTCGCGCTTGCCACCGGCCTCGACCCGGTCGAGCACGAAGCGCTGCTTCGGCCCGAGCGTGTACGACAGCGAGTCCTCGACGAACAGCAGCGACGTCGGCAGCCGCGAGACGTTCTCCAGCCGCAGCCGCACCTGCGCGGCGTGGCCCACCGGGAGCCGGCCGGGCACGAGCTGGCGGGTGCACGAGAGGCGGTAGCGCGAGCGGGAGACGTACACCGCGGCGAGCACCGGCAGCGCGATCAGGAAGACGCCGATCTGGACGACCGCGCGCTGCCCGATGACGAACGCGCCGACCCCGCACGCCAGCCCCGCCGCGATGAACGACCGGCCGCGGACCGTCAGCCCGCGCAGCGGCTCCAGCACGGCGTCACCGCCCGGACGGCACGGGCACGCGGTCGACGATCTCGGCGACGACGAGCTCGGTCTCGCGGCGCGCGATCTGCGCCTCGGCCGTCGGCAGCAGCCGGTGCGCGAGCACCGGCTCGGCGAGCGCCTGCACGTCGTCCGGCAGCACGAAGTCACGGCCCTCGGTCGCGGCGTACGCGCGCGCGGCGCGGAGCAGGTGCAGCGTCGCGCGCGGCGAGGCGCCGAGCCGCAGGTCGGCGTGCGTGCGGGTCGCGGTCGCCAGGTCGATGACGTACTTGCGGACGCTGTCGGCCACGTGGACGGTGCGGGTCGCGTTGATCATCTGCGCCACCGTCTCCGCGTCGGAGACGGGGGAGAGGGCGTCGAGCGGGTCGCCGACGCCGTGGCTGTCCAGCATCGCGAGCTCCGCGCCGGGCGCCGGGTAGCCCATCGACAGCCGCGCGGTGAAGCGGTCGCGCTGCGCCTCGGGCAGCGGGTACGTGCCCTCGTGCTCGATCGGGTTCTGCGTCGCGATGACCATGAACGGCCGGCCGAGGTCGTACGTCACGCCGTCGACCGTGACCTGCCGCTCCTCCATGCACTCCAACATGGCGGACTGCGTCTTCGGCGAGGCGCGGTTGATCTCGTCGCCGACGACGATGTTGGCGAAGATCGCGCCGGGCTTGAACTCGAAGTCCTGCCGCTCCTGGTTGAAGATCGAGACGCCGGTGACGTCGCTCGGCAGCAGGTCGGGCGTGAACTGGATGCGCCGCACCGAGCAGTCGATCGACCGCGCGATGGCCTTGGCGAGCATCGTCTTGCCGACGCCGGGCACGTCCTCGATCAGCAGGTGGCCCTCGGCGAGGAGCACCACCAGCGCGAGCCGGACGGCCTCGGTCTTGCCCTCGATGACCTGCTCGACGTTCGCCTGGATGGCTCCGAAGCCCTCGGCGAGCGTGTCCAGGTCGACAACGGTGCTACGGGCGCTACGCCGGGGCACGGGTTCTCCAGATATGTGGTCGCGCGGAATCGTCTGGTGGTGCTCGGTAGGACGAGTGTGGCAGACGTTCGCGTTCCCGTACGGCTGAACCCATCCCCCCGCGGGCGCGCTACGCGTGCAGCGCGAAGAGCCTCGTGGTCATGTCGTCGAACGTGTCCGGCAGCACGATCGTGCGGCCGTCCGGCTGCCACGGCGACACCTCGCCGACCAGCGCCATGATCTTCTCGGCGCAGGGGACGCAGAGCGTCCAGCACTTCTCGACGAGGGTCGAGAGACCGGTGTCGTCGGTGGCGTTCTGCTCGATGATGAGCCGCTTCCCCTCGAACGTCTCCTGGCAGCGCGCGCACTGGTAGCTCAGCGACATCTCGTCTCCTCGGTAGCGGCCTTGCGCCCGACCGTAACCCGACACCGACGTCGGAGTCGAGGGTGACACCGCTATGGGACGATCCGCGCCGTGACGTCCCCCGCCGCCGCGGGGGAGGGCAGGCCCACCCGCGGCGAACGCACCCGCGCGAAGCTGCTGGACGCCGCGCGCGTGGCGTTCCGCGGCGTCCCGTGGAACCGCGCCCGCGTCGAGGACGTCTGCCGCGCCGCCGGCGTCGGGCACGGGACGTACTACGCGTACTTCGCGAACAAGGAGGCCGTCCTCGAGGCCCTGGTGCGCCGGCACGCGGCCGAGCTGTACCGGCTCGCCGAGGAGCCGTGGACCAGCGGCGACGTCGAGGCCGACGTGCGCTCGGTGATCGGCGGCTTCGTCGCGCTGTCCGAGGAGGACCGCGACATCCGCGAGATGTGGTTCGCGGCCGCGCCGTCGGCGCCGGCGCTGGAGGCGCTCGTCGCCGAGGTGCGGGCGCAGTTCGTCGCGCGGGTGCGCGAGTCGATCGTGTCCGCGGTCGACGCCGGGCTCGCCCGGTCCACGCTCGACGTGGACGTCGCCGCGAACGCGCTCGCCGCGATGGTCGAGCAGACGGTGGCGCTGGCGCAGCGGGGGGAGGAGCCGTTCCCCCGGGAACGCCTCGTCGCCGGGCTCACCGACCTGTGGGTGCACGCGGTGTACCGGCCGTGACGTACGTCGACCAGGGGCTCGACGCGGTCGGCGTGAACCGCGTGTTCCACGACCACGAGTGCCGCTACTACGACGAGCGGTTCGCGATCGTGCACGACGACCGCACCGCCGGGCAGGCGCTGCGCGACGTCGAGTCGCTGCTCGGCCGCCCGCTCCGGGCCGGCGAGCGGGTCCTCGACGCCGGCTGCGGGACCGGCTACCTCGCCGCCGGGCTGCGCCGGGCGCGGCCCGACGTGCTCGTCGTCGGGACCGACCTGTCGACCGGGATGCTCGGCAACGCCCGCGCCGCCGGCGCCCACCCGCTGGTGCAGTCCGACGCGGGGCGGCTGCCGTTCCGCGACGGCGCGTTCGACCTGGTCGTCGCGCGCGGCGTGCTGCACCACCTGCCCGACGTCGCCGCCGCGCTGGCGGAGTGGCGGCGGGTGCTCGCGCCGCGCGGCGCGGTCGTGCTGGTGTCCGAGCCGACGCCGACCGTCGAGCGGCACGGCGCGGTGCTGGTGAAGGGCCTGCTGGCCGCGTTGCGGCGGCCGCTCACGCCGGAGGAGGACTTCTGGGAGGTGGCCTCGATGGCCGCCAACCTGCACGTCTTCACGCCCGCGTCGCTCGGCGACCTGGCGCGCGCGGCCGGGTTCGGCGACGTGCGGCTGACGACGACCGACTTCGCCGACACGCTGCTGATCACCGCGTCGTACGTCGTGTGGGGCCGGGCACCGGGCCTCGCCCGCCGGCTGCCGTGGCGGCGCGCCGACGACGTCGCCCGCGCCGCCGACCGGCTGCTGTGGAACCGCGTGCTGCCGCCCCGCTGGCGGCACACCGTCGTGGGGACGTTGCGCCGCTAGTCCTCGACCAGCGTGCCCTGGTGGTAGACGACCTGCCACCCCTCCGGCGCGCGGCGCCAGATCGTGGCCCGGCGGGTGACGCGGCTGCCGTCCTGGACGAGCGTGTACGTCACCAGGTACGTCTCCGGGCCCAGCTCGACGCACTGGAAGTCGCTCGTCTCCCACACGTCGTCGTACTCGCCGTCCGCGTAGCGGGCGACGAGCGTGTCGAGGGTGAAGTCGCGGCTGTAGCGGCGGCCCGAGGCCCCGGTCTCCCAGAACTCCGGCGCCATCTGCCGCGCGAACGCCTCCCGCGTCGTCCCGAGCTCGGGGTGGTGGAACAGCGGCTCCAACGCCACCAGCTCGGCGAGCACGGGCTGCAGGTGGTCCTCGGTGCGGCGTTCGGGCTCCATCCGCCGATCCTCCCGCGACACGCCGCACCACTTCTCCCCACTTTCGCGGGGCGCCCGGGTATGGCGTAGCGATGCCGTCACGCTCCGTACAGCATGTGGTGCCGTCCGGCCGCGGAGCCACTAGATGTGCCCGCCCGCCCCCTCCACCCGCCGGCACCCGCTCTGACCTGCGGTTTTGCTCGCTCAAGAACCCTCCGGAAGGCGCCGATTCGCTTGACGGTGGGGTGAAGTGGAGTACAGTGGCGCAGCGTGGAGACGAGAGGGAGGTGGGGCCGGTGTTCCTCGGCACCCATCTGCCGCGTCTCGACGAGAAGGGCCGGCTGTTCCTCCCCGCGCGGTTCCGCGACGAGCTCGCGGAGGGCCTCGTGATCACCAAGGGGCAGGAGCGCTGCCTGTACGTCTTCCCGCTCGCCGAGTGGGCGCGGATCACCGAGGGCCTGCGCACCGCGCCGGTCACCGGCAAGGCGGTCCGCGACTACAGCCGCGTGCTGTTCGCCAGCGCGAGCCACGAGGTGCCGGACAAGCAGGGCCGCATCACCGTGCCGCCCGCGCTGCGCGAGTACGCCGGCCTGTCCCGCGACTGCGTCGTCATCGGCGCGAACACGCGGGTCGAGGTCTGGGACTCGGCCGCGTGGGAGGCGTACCTGGAGCAGGCCGAGCAGGGCTACTCGGAGATGGCCGACGAGGTGATGCCCGGCGTGCTCTGACGAACGGGACCTCTGCCGTGAGGTCTCGAGCCCCGGGGCACCTTCCCCGGCCCCGGGGCGCGGGACCTGACGGCAGCGGAGGCAAGGAAGTCCCCAACGCCGGGTCGCGAGCCCGGAGAACGACAGGTCGAGATGGAGTACACGCGCACCACGCCCGAGGAGCCGTCGCTCGGCGCCGAGCTGCGCAGCAGCGCGCTGCTGTTCGGCATGGCCATCGCCTGCACCGCGGGCGCGGTCGGGTTCACGCAGCTCGCGCTCAAGGTCTTCGCGTAGCACCGATGCCCACCCCCCACGCCCACGTCCCGGTCCTGCTGGACCGGTGCGTCGCGCTGCTCGCGCCGGCGGCCACGCCGGGCGGCGTGCTCGTCGACGCGACGCTGGGCATGGGTGGCCACGCCGAGGCGTTGCTCGACCGCACCGAGGCGCGGCTGGTCGGCATCGACCGCGACCCGGAGGCGCTGCGCCGGGCGGGGGAGCGGCTCGCCCGCTACGGCGACCGCGTACGCCTCGTGCATGCCGTCTACGACGCGCTGCCCGAGGTGCTCGACGGCGAGCGGGTGGACGGGGTGCTGTTCGACCTCGGCGTCTCGTCGCTCCAGCTCGACGAGGCCGAGCGGGGCTTCTCCTACGCCAACGACGCGCCGCTCGACATGCGGATGGACCCGACGACCGGCGCCAGCGCGGCCGACGTCGTGAACACGTACCCCGCCGGCGAGCTGGCCCGCATCCTGCGCGAGTACGGCGAGGAACGCTTCGCCGGCCGCGTCGCGCACGCGATCGTCGCGGGCCGCCCGTGGACGACGACCGCCCCGCTCGCCGAGGCCGTCCGCTCGGCGATCCCCGCGGCCACCCGCCGGCACGGCGGGCACCCGGCGAAGCGGACTTTCCAGGCGCTGCGCATCGAGGTCAACGGCGAGCTGGCCGCGCTGGCCCGCGCGCTGCCCGCCGCCATCTCGGCGCTGCGGGTGGGCGGGCGGCTCGTCGTGCTCGCGTACCACTCGCTCGAGGACCGGCTGGTGAAGCGGGCGTTCGCCGAGGGGCTGCGCGGCTGCGTCTGCCCGCCGGACCTGCCGGTGTGCGTCTGCGGGCGGGAGCCGTTGCTGCGGCTGCTCGTGCGCGGCGCCGAGGAGCCGACCGCCGCCGAGGTCGAGGCCAACCCGCGCGCCGCGTCCGCCAAGCTGCGCGCCGTCGAACGCGTCCGGGAGGCGGCGTGAGTCCCGCCGCCGCGACCGCCGCGCGGGCCGCGCGCGCGACGTCGCCCGCCCGCCGGACCGGGCCGGCGCGCGCGCCGCGCCGCCCGAACCTCCGCGTCGTCACGCCGGTGCCGTCGCGGGCGCCGCGGGCGCCGTTCGTGCTGTTCTCGATGCTGCTCGTGGGGGCGGGTCTCGTGTCGTTGCTGCTGCTGAACACGGCGGTCGCGCAGGACGCGTTCCTGCTGCACGACCTGGATCGGCAGAACGCCGCGCTCGCCGAGCGCGAGCAGCTCCTCCGCCAGGAGGTCGCCGCGCTGGAGGCGCCGGGCGCGGTCGCCGAGCGCGCCGGGTCGCTCGGGCTGGTGCCGGCGGGGGACCCGGTGTTCCTGACCGCGGACGGGCGGGTGCTGGGCAACCCGGTCCCCGCCGCCGCGCCGCCGCCGCCGCCGCTCGCGCCGGTCGCGCCCGTCGCGACGGCGCGCCCGACCGCGGCGCCGTCGGCGGCCGCCGGCTCGCCGACCGCGAAGCCGGGCGCCTCCGCCGCCGCCAAGCCCACCGCTCAGCCGTCGCCGCGCGCGAGCGCGCGGCCGACCCCGCGCCCCTCGGGGACGCCGTGACCGCGCCGCGCAAGCCCCCGCCCCGCACCCCCCGCCGCCCGACTGATAACGCGACCCGGTCGCGCACGAGCCGCGCCGTGCCCGATTCCGCGACCCGGTCGCGAAATCAGTCGGGGCGGCCGGCCGCGCGCCAGGCGGCGGGCCCCGCGCGCAAGGCGGCGGGCCCCGCGCACAAGGCGGCGGGCCCCGCGCGCAAGCCGGCCATGCGGCGGCCCCCCGCGCGCAAGCCCGCCCGCCGCGCCGACCCGGGCACCCGCCTCGGCCACGGCCTCGCGATCGTCGCGCTCGCGCTCGTCGTGCTGGCCGGCCGGCTCGTGCAGCTCCAGGGCCTGGAGTCCACCGCCTACGCCGCCAAGGCCGAACGGCAGCGCCTCCGCAAGGTCGAGCTCGCCGCGAGCCGCGGCGCGATCCTCGACCGGTCCGGCCGCCCGCTCGCGATGAACGTCGACGCTCGCGCCGTCTACGCCGACCCGAAGCTGGTCAAGAACGCCGACGCCGCCGCGCGCGCGTTGCAGCCGCTGCTCAAGGTCAAGGGCCACGAGCTGCGCGCCCGGCTGACCCGCTCCGGCCGCTTCGTCTACCTGGCGCGCGGCGTGCACCCCGACGTCGCCCGCGCGGTGCTCGACCTGAAGCTGCCGGGCGTCGGCACGCTGCCCGAGACCAAGCGCGTCTACCCGAACGCCTCCCTCGGCGCCGCCGTCGTCGGCTTCGTCGGGCGCGAGGGCGACGGGCTCGGCGGCATCGAGTACGCGCTCGACAAGGACCTGTCCGGCAAGCCCGGCGAGGAGCTGGTCGAGGAGGACAACGCCGGCCGCCGCATCCCGGCGGGCGAGCACTCGGTCACGCCGCCGGTCGCCGGCACGAGCCAGATGCTCACGATCGACCGCGACATCCAGTGGCAGGCCGAACGCGCCATCGCCGCGCAGGTGCAGAAGACGCACGCCAAGAGCGGCCAGATCATCGTCATGGACATCCGCACCGGCGAGATCCTCGCGCTCGCGGTGGCGCCGACGTTCGACCCGAACAAGCCGTCCGCCGCCGCGCCGGAGCTGCGCGGCAACCCCGCGCTCTCGCAGGTCTACGAGCCCGGCTCGGTCAACAAGGTCATCACCGCCGCGGCCGCCCTCGAAGAGGGGATCGTCACGCCGGACTCGACGATCGTGGTGCCGCCGTCGATCCGGGTCTCCAACCACACGTTCACCGACGCGCACGCGCACGGGACGTTGAAGATGACGTTCACCGGCGTGCTCGCCGAGTCCAGCAACATCGGCACGATCGGCGTCGCGCAGCGCCTCGGCAAGGACCGCCTGTACGAGTACCTGCGCCGCTTCGGCCTCGGCGAGCGGACCGGGATCGCGTTCCCCGGCGAGAGCGCCGGCATCCTGCCCCAGCCCGAGGACTGGTGGGGCACGGCGATGGGCACGATCCCGATCGGCCAGGGCGTGGCGGCCACGTCGCTGCAGGTGGCGGCGGCGTACGCGGCCATCGCCAACGGCGGCGTGCGCGTCCAGCCGAGCCTGGTGAAGGGCAGCCTCGACGCGAACGGCGCCCTCAAGCCCGCACCGGCGCCGCGCCGCACCCGCGCCGTCTCGGCCGCGACCGCCGCCCGCGTGACGCAGATGCTCGAGGCCGTCACCGCGAAGGGCGGCACCGCGCCGCTGGCCGCGATCGACGGCTACCGCGTCGCCGGCAAGACCGGCACCGCGCGCAAGGTCCGCACCGACGGCCGCGGCTACCAGGGCTACATCTCGTCGTTCGTCGGGTTCGCGCCGGCCGACGCGCCGCGGCTCGTCGTCTCGGTCTCGCTGGACGACCCGGTGCCGATCTACGGCGGCACGGTCGCGGCACCGGTCTTCCGGCAGGTGATGGGCTTCGCGCTGGCCGCGCTGCGCGTCCCGCCGACGGGCCGCCGCGCGCCCGTCGCGCGGCTGCGCGTCGAGTGAGCCCGGTAGGTTCGGCAACCGTGGCGACCCCCTTGCGCCCGGGCACCGTCGCGGCGAAGCCGTGGCGCGCGTGGCACCCGGACGCCCCCGACGTCGCGGTGACCGGCGTCACCCACGACTCGCGCGACGTACGCCCCGGCGACGTCTACGCCGCCCTCCCCGGCAGCCGCGCGCACGGCGCGGAGTTCGCCGCGCAGGCGCGGGACAACGGCGCCGTCGCCGCCCTCTCCGACCGCGCGGTCGAGGGGCTCCCGACGCTCGTCGTGGACGCGCCGCGCAAGGTGCTCGGCGACCTCGCCCGCTGGGTCTACGACGACCCGTCCGCCGCGATGGACGTGGTCGGCGTGACCGGGACGAACGGCAAGACGACGACGGCGTACCTGCTGGAGTCGGCGTTCCGCGCGTCTGGCCGCGCGACCGGCCTCGTCGGCACGGTCGAGACCCGCGTCGCCGGCGAGGTGGTGGAGAGCGCGCACACGACGCCCGAGGCGCCCGACCTGCAGGCGCTGCTCGCCACGATGCGCGAGCGCGGCGTCACCGGCGTGGGCATGGAGGTGTCCAGCCACGGCCTCGCGCTGGGCCGGGTGGACGGCACGACGTTCGCCGCGGCGGTCTTCACGAACCTCTCCCAGGACCACCTCGACTTCCACAAGGACATGGAGTCGTACTTCAAGGCGAAGGCGTCGCTGTTCACCCGCGAGCGGTCGAAGGTCGCGGTCGTCAACGTCGACGACCCCTACGGCGAGCGGCTGCTCGAACGCACCCACCTCCCGGTGGTCACGACGTCCGCGACCGGCCGGCGGCTCGCCGACTGGCAGGCGCACGACGTCGAGCTGGGGCTCGACGGCGCGACGTTCCGGGTCACCGCGCCGGGCGTGGACACGCCGGTGCGGCTGCGGCTGCCGGCCGCGTACAACGTCGCCAACGCGCTCGGCGCGCTCGCCGCCCTCGCGTCCGTCGGCGTCGACGTCGACGCGGCGGTCGCCGGCATCGAGGCGGTGACCGGCGTGCCGGGGCGGTTGGAGCGGGTGGACCGTGGGCAGCCATTCCTGGCAGTGGTCGACTACGCGCACAGCCCCGACTCCGTGGCGTCGGTGCTGCGCGCGCTGCGGCCGCTCGCTCGGAACGGCAACGTCGTCGTCGTGCTCGGCTGCGGCGGCGACCGCGACCGCGAGAAGCGGCCGCTGATGGGCCGCGCCGCCGCCGAGGGCGCGGACCTCGTCGTCGCCACGTCGGACAACCCGCGCTCGGAGGACCCGCTGGCGATCCTCGACGCGATGGTCGCCGGCATCCGCGAGGTCGGCACGCGGCACGTCGTGGAGCCGGACCGCGCGAAGGCGATCCGCCTCGCGGTCGCCGAGGCGAAGCCGGGCGACGTCGTGCTGGTGGCCGGCAAGGGGCACGAGCAGGGGCAGACGTTCGGGGACGTGACGGTGCCGTTCGACGACCGCGTCGTGCTCGGCGAGGCGCTGGCCGAGGCGCGGCGATGATCCCGCTCACGCTGCGCGAGCTGGCCGGCGTCGTCGGCGGCCGCGCGACCGGCGACGGCGAGGTGACGCGGGTCGTCATCGACTCGCGCCGCGTCCGGCCGGGGGACCTGTTCGTCGCGCTCCCCGGCGAGCGCGTGGACGGTCACGACTACGCCCGCGCGGCGGTCGAGGCGGGCGCGGCCGGAGTGCTCGCGACCCGCGACGTCGGGGTGCCGGCGGTGCTCGTGGAGGACGCCACCGAGGCGCTCGGCCGGCTCGCCTGCTGGACCTCCGCCCGCCTCCCGGCGAGGGTCGTCGGCATCACCGGCTCGTCCGGCAAGACGTCGACCAAGGACCTCGTCGCGCAGGTGCTCGAACGCGCCGGCACGACCGTCGCGCCGCCCGGCTCGTACAACAATGAGCTCGGCCTGCCGCTCACCGTCCTCTCCGCCGGCGAGGACACCGACTTCCTCGTGCTGGAGATGGGCGCCCGCGGCACCGGGCACATCGCGTGGCTGTGCGGCATCGCGCCGCCGGACGTGGCGGTCGTGCTCAACGTCGGCACCGCGCACCTGGGGGAGTTCGGCTCGCGCGAGGCGATCGCCAAGGCGAAGGGCGAGCTGGTCGAGGCGCTGCGGCCCGACGGCCTCGCCGTGCTCAACGCCGCCGACCCGCTCGTGCACGCGATGCGCGACCGCACGACCGCGCGGGTGGTCGAGGCGTGGGCCGACTGCGACGCCGAGGGCGTGACGCTCGACGAGCTGGGCCGGGCGTCGTTCACGCTGGTCACCCCGAACGGCCGCGCGCCGGTGTCGTTGCGGCTCGTCGGCGAGCACCACGCGGGCAACGCCCTCGCCGCCGCCGCCGTGGGCGAGTGGGCCGGGCTGCCCACGGAGACCGTCGCCGACGCGCTGTCGGAGGCGACGCCGCGCAGCCGGTGGCGGATGGAGGTCACGGAGACGCCGGACGGCGTCACGGTCGTCAACGACGCGTACAACGCCAACCCCGACTCGATGCGCGCCGCGCTGAAGACCCTCGCCGGCGCCGCCGCGCGCGGCCGCCGGACGTGGGCGGTGCTCGGCGAGATGGCCGAGCTCGGCGACGCGTCGTGGGACGCGCACGACGAGATCGGCCGGCTCTGCGTCCGCCTCAACGTGGCCAGACTGGTCGTCGTCGGCGAGCGGGCGAAGGGCATCCACGCGGGCGCGTCGCTCGAAGGGTCGTGGGGCGACGAGGCGGTGTTCGTGGAGACGAAGGGCGAGGCGCTGGCGCTGCTCCGCGCGGAGCTGCGACCCGGTGACGTCGTGCTGGTGAAGGCGTCCCGCGCGGTGGGCCTGGAGTCCGTCGCGCTGGCGCTGACGGGGGAGTCGTCCGAGGGAGGCGCCGCGTGAGGGCCGTCCTGCTCGCCGCGCTGATCGCGCTCGTCGTGTCGCTGATCGGCACGCCGTTCGCGATCCGGCTGTTCCGCGCCCAGGGCTACGGCCAGCTCATCCGCGACGACGGCCCCGAGGCGCACCACACCAAGCGCGGCACGCCGACGATGGGCGGCGCGGTCATCATCGTCGCCGCGATCCTCGGCTACGTCGTCGCGCACGCCGTCTCCCGCCGGTTCACCGCGAGCGGGCTGCTCGTGCTGTTCGTCATGTCGGGGCTCGGCCTCGTCGGGTTCGCCGACGACTTCATCAAGATCCGCAAGCAGCGCAGCCTCGGCCTGACCGCGCGCACGAAGTTCGTCGGGCAGCTCCTCGTCTCGGTGGCGTTCGCGCTGCTGGCGATCCACTACGTCGGCGAGAGCATCACCAAGGTGTCGTTCATCAGGGACACCGCGCTGAACGTCGGCATCGTCGGGTTCGTCATCTGGGCGTACGTGATGATCAGCGCCACCTCGAACGGCGTGAACCTCACCGACGGCCTCGACGGCCTCGCGTCGGGGTCGAGCGCGATGGTGTTCGCGGCGTACGTCGTCATCACGTTCTGGCAGTTCGGCAACCGCTGCGCCACCGGCTCGGCGAGCGGCGCCTGCTACCTCGTCCGCGACCCGCTCGACCTGGCGATCGTCGCGGCCGCCGCGATGGGCGCCTGCTTCGGCTTCCTCTGGTGGAACGCCGCCCCGGCCAAGATCTTCATGGGCGACACCGGCTCGCTGTCGCTCGGTGGCACGCTCGCGTCGCTCGCCATCCTGTCCCGCACCGAGCTGCTGCTCGTCATCCTCGGTGGCCTGTTCGTGGTCGAGACGCTGTCGGTCATCCTGCAGGTGGCGGCGTTCAAGACGACGCGGCGGCGGGTGTTCAACATGGCGCCGGTCCACCACCACTTCGAGCTCGCCGGGTGGCCGGAGTTCACGGTGATCGTGCGGTTCTGGATCGTGGCCGGCCTCGCCGTGGCGTTCGGGCTGGGCCTGTTCTACGCGGAGTTCCTGAGCCACGGGCCCCTCGGATGAGGTGGGGCGGGCTGCCCGTGACCGTCTGCGGCATGGGCGTCTCCGGCACGGCCGCCGCCGAGGTGCTGCTGCGCCTCGGCGCGCGCGTCACGGTCGTCGACTCGCGGACCAACGACACCCGCGCCGCCGCGCTGCTCGCGCTCGGCGCGGCGGTGGCGTACGACATGGAGCCGCCCGCCGAGCTGGTCGTCACCTCGCCGGGCTGGCGGCCGGACCACCCGTACCTCGCCCGCATGGCCGCCGAGGGCGTGCCGGTCTGGGGCGAGGTCGAGCTGGCCTGGCGTCTCAGGCCGGCCCGGCAGCGGTGGTACGCCGTCACCGGCACGAACGGCAAGACCACGACGACCGAGATGCTCGGCGCGATCCTGGCCCGCGACGGGCGCCCGTCCGCAACCGCCGGCAACATCGGCGCGCCGCTGGTGAGCGTGCCCGAGGACGTCGAGGTGGTGGCGGTCGAGCTGTCGTCGTTCCAGCTCCACTGGTCGTCGTCGCTGGACCCGGCGGCCGCCGCGATCCTCAACCTCGCGCCCGACCACCTCGACTGGCACGGCTCGTTCGAGGCCTACGCCGCCGCGAAGCGCCGCATCTGGGGGCCCACGACGACCGCCGTCTACAACGCCGACGACCCCGTGGTCACGGCGCTCGCGGACGGGCGGCCCGACGTCGTGCCGTTCTCGCTCGCCGAGCCGTACGACGGGCCGCTGCTGGTGCGGGGCCCGCACAACCTGGCCAACGCCACCGCCGCCGCGACGCTCGCCCGCGTCGCCGGCGTGGCGGAGCCGGCGATCCGCGCGGCGCTGGCGGAGTTCCGCACCGGCGGGCACCGGCTGGTGCCGGTCGCCACGATCGGCGGTGTCACCTGGGTCGACGACTCCAAGGCGACCAACCCGCATGCGGCGCAGCGCGCGATCGAGTCGTTCGACTCGGTGGTGTGGATCGCGGGCGGGCTGAACAAGGGGCTGTCGTTCGACGACCTGGTGCGCGACACCGAGGGCCGGCTGCGCGCGGCGGTGCTCATCGGGACATGCCGGGACGAGGTGCGCGACGCGCTCGCGCGCCACGCGCCCGAGGTCCCCGTCGAGGACGCCGGCGACCTGCACACTGCGGTGGAGGCGGCCCGGCGGCTGGCACGGGCGGGGGACACGGTGCTGCTCGCACCGGCGGCGGCCTCGATGGACCAGTTCCGCGACTACGCGGACCGCGGGGACCAGTTCGCCGCCGCGGTCCGGGCACTGGAGGGGTCGTGACGACCGTCAGCGACGCGCGCGCCCGCGCCGCGACCGGGCGGCCCGGCGCGCCCGCGCGCGGCCGGCGCCTCCCGCTGCTCGCCCGGCCGCTCACCTCGTACTACCTCGTCACCGGCTCGGCGCTGCTGCTCGCCGGCCTCGGCCTCGTCATGGTGCTGTCCGCCTCGTCGGTGTCGGCGTACCGGGCGAGCGGGTCGTCGTTCGCGGTGTTCCAGAAGCAGCTCCTCTGGGTCTTCCTCGGCCTGCCCGTCATGTGGCTCGCGGTGCGGATGCCGGTACGGCTGATCCGCGCGCTGTCGTGGCCGCTGCTGATGCTGTCGTTCGTCGGGCTGCTGCTCGTCTTCGTGCCGGGCATCGGCGCGCCGCCGGTGAGCGGCGCGACCCGCTGGATCAGGCTGGGCGGGCTCACCGCGCAGCCGTCCGAGCTGGCGAAGCTCGCGCTCATCCTGTGGGCCGCGGACGTCCTGGCGCGCAAGGAGAAGATGCTCGACGACTGGCGGCACGTCCTCGTCCCGCTGCTGCCGGTCACCGGCGTCGTCGCGCTGCTCATCATGGTCGAGCCGGACATGGGCACGACGCTGGTGGTCCTCGCGTCGGCGTTCGCGCTGATCTGGGTCGTGGGCACGCCCGGCCGGGTCGTCGCGATGCTCGGCGCGGCCGGCACGACGCTCGTCACGCTGCTCGCCATCGCCGAGCCGTACCGGTTCGCGCGGCTCGTCGGCTTCGTCGACCCGTGCTCCGCGGAGCAGCGGCTGACCAACGGCTTCCAGGGCTGCCAGGGCCTCTACGCGATGGGCTCCGGCGGGTGGTTCGGCGTCGGCCTCGGCCAGTCCCGGCAGAAGTGGTCGTACCTGCCGAACGCGCACACCGACTTCATCTACGCGATCGTCGGGGAGGAGCTGGGGCTCGTCGGCACGCTGTTCGTGCTGCTGCTGTTCGCGATCCTCGCCTACTCGGGCATCCGCATCGCGCAGCGCAGCCGCGACCCGTTCGTCCGGGTGGCCGCGACGGGTTTGACGGCGGCGATCACGGTCCAGGCCATCGTCAACATGGCCACCGTCACCGGGCTCCTCCCGATCACCGGCATCCCGCTGCCACTCATCTCGTTCGGCGGCTCGTCGCTCGGCGTCTCGCTGCTGTGCATCGGCATCCTCGCGGCGTTCGCGCGCAACGAGCCGGGCGCCCGCGAGGCGCTCGCCGCGCGCGGCCCCTCGGTCGTGCGCCGCGGCCGCCGCGCGCTCGCGGTGTTCTACGGCTTCGGTCCCGCCCCGCGGCGCCGCCGTCGATGAACGTCGTCGTCGCCGGCGGCGGCACCGCCGGGCACATCGAGCCGGCGCTCGCGCTGGCCGACGCGCTGCGCGCGCGCGGCGCGACCGTGACCGCGCTCGGCACCGCGCGCGGGCTCGAGACGACGCTCGTCCCGGCCCGCGGCTACGAGCTCGACCTGATCCCGCCGGTGCCGCTGCCGCGCAGGCTCACCGGCGACCTGCTCTCGGTGCCGTTCCGGCTGCGCCGCTCGGTCCGCGAGACGCGGGACGTGCTGGCCCGCCGCGAGGCGGACGTCGTGGTCGGCTTCGGCGGCTACGTCGCGCTGCCCGCCTACCTCGCCGCCCGGCACCGCGTCCCGGTCGTCGTGCACGAGGCCAACGCGCGGGCCGGCCTGGCGAACAAGGTCGGCGCGCGATGGGCCGCGCGGGTCGCCCTCACCTACCCGGACTGCGGGCTGCGCGGCGACGTCGTCGGCCTGCCGCTGCGCGCCGCGATCTCCTCCCTCGGCCCGCGCGCGGACCGTCGCGAGGAGGCGCGCAAGGCGTTCGGGCTCGACCCGGCCAAGCCGTGCCTGTTCGTCTTCGGCGGCTCGCAGGGCGCGCGGCGCATCAACGACGCCGTGACCGCCGCCGCGCCGACGCTCGCCGCGGCGGGCGTCCAGGTGCTGCACGCCACCGGCGGCAAGAACGCCCAGGACGTGCGCCGCGCGCTCGCCGCGAACAAGCTCTCCGGCGACGCGCCGCCGTACGTCGCGCTGCCGTACGTCGAGCGGATGGACCTCGCGTACGCCGCCGCCGACCTCGCGCTCTGCCGCTCCGGCGCGATGACCGTCGCCGAGCTGACCGCGGTGGGGCTGCCCGCGGTGTTCGTGCCGTTGCCGATCGGCAACGGCGAGCAGCGGCTCAACGCCGTCGACGTCGTGACGGCCGGCGGCGCGCTGATGGTGGCCGACGAGGACCTCACGCAGGCGTGGATCGCGGCGAACGCGCTGCCGCTGCTGCGCGACCCGCTGCGGCTGTCCGCGATGGCTGGCGTCGCGGCCGAGCACGGCAAGCCCGACGCGGCGGCCGCGCTGGCCGAGCTGGTGCTGGCGGCGGCGTCGTGACGGCGTACGGCACCGTCCACCTCGTCGGCGTCGGCGGCGCCGGCATGAGCGGCATCGCGCGCATCCTGCTCGCCCGCGGCGCCACCGTGTCCGGCAGCGACGCGAAGGACTCGCTGGCCCTCACCGCGCTCGCCGCCCTGGGCGCGACGGTGCACGTCGGCCACGACGGCGGCCACGTGCCGCGCGACGCCGACGTGGTCGTCGTCTCGTCGGCGATCCGCCCCTCCAACCCCGAGGTCGTCGCGGCGACCGAGCTCGGCATCCCCGTCGAGCCGCGCGCCGCCGCGCTCGCCGCGCTGATGCAGGGCTACCGGGGCGTCGCGGTCGCCGGCACGCACGGCAAGACGACGACGACGTCGATGGTCACGGTGGCGTTGCAGGCCTGCGGCGCCGACCCGTCGTTCGCGATCGGCGGCGACCTCAACGAGCCCGGCTCCAACGCCCACCACGGCGGCGGCGACGTGTTCGTCGCCGAGGCCGACGAGAGCGACGGGTCGTTCCTGCGCTACGCGCCGCACGTCGCCGTCGTCACCAACGTCGAGCCCGACCACCTCGACCACTACGGCGACGCCGCGGCCTACGCGGACGCGTTCGCCGAGTTCGCCGCGCGGGTCGACCCCGACGGCGTGCTCGTCGCCTGCGCCGACGACCCGGGCGCCCGCGACGCGGCCGCGCACGCGAAGTGCCGCGTGGTGACGTACGGCTTCGCCGACGACGCCGACGTGCGCGTCGAGGCGTTGCTGCTCTCGGGGCCGCGCGCGTCGTTCGAGCTGGTCGACCGCGGCCGCCGGCTCGGGTCGTTCTGGCTCGCGGTGCCCGGCCGGCACAACGTCCTCAACGCCGCCGCCGCCGTCACGACCTGCGTCGCGCTCGGGATGCCGCTCGCCGGCGTCCGCACCGGCCTGGAGTCGTTCCGCGGCGCGCGGCGGCGCTTCGAGCCGCGCGGCGAGGCGCGCGGCGTGCGGGTGTACGACGACTACGCGCACCACCCGACGGAGCTCACCGCGACGCTGCGCGCGGCCCGCGAGGTCGCCGGGTCGGGCCGCCTCGTGGTGGCGTTCCAGCCGCACCTGTACTCGCGGACGCAGGCGTTCGCCACGGAGTTCGGCGCGGCGCTCGGGCTGGCCGACGAGGTCGTCGTGATGGAGGTCTACGCCGCCCGCGAGGACCCGGTGCCCGGCGTCTCGGGGCGGATGGTCGCGGCGGCGGTGCCGCTGCCGCCGGAGCAGGTGGTGTTCGAGCCGTCGTGGAACGCCGTCGCCGGCCACCTCGCCGCCCGCGCGCGGCCCGGCGACGTGGTGCTCACGCTCGGCGCCGGCGACGTGACGCAGCTCGCGCCGGAGGTGCTGGCCGCGCTGGAGGAGCGGGCGCGGTGACGCTGCTCGACTGCGGTGTCGAGGTGGTCGAGAACCAGCCCATCGGGCCGTGGACCACGCTCGGCGTCGGCGGGTCGGCGCGGTGGTTCGTCGAGCCGCGCACGCCGGACGAGCTGGCCCGGGTGCTGGGCGCGCTCGGCGATCTCCCGCTGCTCGTCCTCGGCCGCGGCTCGAACATGCTCGTCTCCGACGACGGCTGGCCGGGCGTCGCGCTGCGGCTCGGCGCCGGCTTCAAGTGGCAGCGCCGTTCCGGCCTCTCCGTGTCGGCGGGCGGCGGGACGTCGATGCCGGCGCTGGCCGCGTGGCTCGCGACCGAGGGGCTGTCGGGGCTGGAGTTCGCGGCGGGCATCCCCGCGACCGTCGGCGGCTCCGTACGGATGAACGCCGGCGCGCACGGCGGGCAGACCGCCGACGCGCTGACCTCCGTGACGATCGCCTCGCCCGCGGCGCCGGACGGCGCGGAGCACTCGCCGGCCGACCTGTCGTTCTCCTACCGGCACTCCGCGCTGCCCGAGCGCTCGGTCGTCGTCGCGGCGGCGTGGACGCTGCGCGAGGACGACCGCGCCGCGATCCGCGCGCGGCTGGACGAGCTGCGCGCGTGGCGGCGCGCGACGCAGCCGTTGCGGCAGCGCAACTGCGGCTCGGTGTTCACCAACCCGCCCGGCGACTCGGCGGGCCGGCTGATCGAGGCCGCGGGCCTCAAGGGCCGCTCGGTCGGCGGCGCGACGGTCAGCGAGAAGCACGCGAACTTCATCGTGGTCGAGCCGGGCCGGACGACGGCGCGCGACGTGGTGACGTTGATCCGGCTCGTCCGCGACCAGGTCGCCGCGCGCGGCGGCCCGCTGCTCGTGCCGGAGGTGCGGCTCGTCGGGTTCGCGGAGGCGTGGTGACGACGTTCGCCGAACGCCGCCGCGCCGACCTGCGCAAGCGGTCGCGCCGCCGCACGCTGCTGCTCGCCGCCGCCGCGGTGCCGCCGGTGCTCGCGGCGGGCACGGTGTTCTCGCCGGTGCTCGACGTCGACCGCATCACCGTTACCGGCAACCGCCGCGCGCACACCGACGTGGTGGAGAACGCGGCCCGCGTGAAGCGCGGCGACGCGATGGTGACGCTCGACCTCGACGGCATCCGCGACCGGGTCGCGCGGCTGCCGCAGGTGCGGTCCGCGACCGTCACGCGCGAGTGGCCGGGGACGTTGCGGATCGTCGTGGTCGAGCGCACGCCGGCGATCGCGGTCCGCCGGCCCGGCCGCTACGACCTCGTCGACATCGACGGCGTGCTGATCGGCGTCGTCCGCAACGTCCCGCCGGGCACGCCGATCCTCAGCCACCCCGGCGAGCCGGACCGCGCGGTCGTCAACGCCACCGTCGACCTGATGCGCGTGCTGCCGCCCGACGTGCGGCGGCAGGTGCGCGACCTGTCGGCCGACCTGTCGGGCACGCTGTCGTTCACCCTCGCCGACGGCGCGGTCGTCGTGTGGGGGACGGGGGAGCGGGCCGACGAGAAGGTCCGCGCGCTGGCGTTGCTGCTGCCGCAGCACGCGAAGCGCTACGACCTCCGGGTGCCCGACCGCCCCGCCGTCGTACCGAGCGCGTCACCGTGACAGGCTGAGGCCATGGACGACAAGGACTCGGTACGTCGCGACGCCGACGAGCGGACGACGTTGACGCAGTGGCTCGACTTCCACCGGGAGACGCTGGTCCGCAAGGTCTCGGGCCTGACCGACGAGCAGGCGCGCACCTCGCCCGTGAGCATCAACCTCGCGGGGCTCGTGTCGCACCTGCTCTACGTCGAGCGCTTCTGGTTCACCGTCGTCGTCGACGGCCAGGAGGACGCCGACCTGCCGTGGGACGACGACGACCCGGACGCCGATCCGGACATCGACTGGAAGCCCACCGAGTCGCTCGACGAGCTGGTGCGGATGTACCGCGAGGAGTGCCGCCGGTCGAACGAGATCCTCGCCCGGCACGACCTCGACCGGGTGATCGAGTCGGGCCCGCGGCACGGCGCGAACGTGCGCTGGGTGCTCGTGCACATGGTCGAGGAGACCGCGCGGCACAACGGCCACGCCGACATCGTTCGCGAGCTGCTCGACGGCGAGACCGGCGTCTGACCCCGCCCGCGCCGCGCCGCCCCGCCCCGCCCCGCGCGCCGCTCCACCCGCGACAGGGTCGCCGCGACCGGGTCGCCGCGACCGGGTCGCCACCCCCCGGCCCCGGCCCAGTGAGCGTTTCCTGCAGCGAAGTCGATCCGTGGCACGTTCGCTGCAGGAAACGCTCGCGGGGCGGGGGGTGGGGTGGGTGCGTCACGTCGTGGCGTGTCGGCGCGGCGTCCTTGACCCGCGGCGACGGGCCTGCGTACTGTGCCGACCACGACCTCAGGTTGACATAACTGTAACCGTCTAGTTGACGGTGAGGGTTATGCGAGGCCCGGTCGCTTCCCCAGTACGACCGTCCGGTGACGCCTTCCCCGCGCCATCGGACGGGCCGCGCGCCGGGGGCGACGTACGCCCCCGCGCGCGCGAGCACCCCGGACCGGCGCAACGAGAGGCGTGACGAGTGGCGGCACCGCAGAACTACCTCGCGGTCATCAAGGTGGTCGGGATCGGCGGCGGGGGTGTCAACGCCGTCAACCGCATGATCGAGGTCGGCCTCAAGGGGGTCGAGTTCATCGCGGTCAACACCGACGCGCAGGCCCTCCTCATGAGCGACGCGGACGTCAAGCTCGACGTCGGCCGCGAGCTCACCCGCGGCCTCGGCGCCGGCGCCGACCCGGACGTGGGCCGCCAGGCGGCGGAGGACCACCGCGACGAGATCGAGGAGGTGCTCAAGGGCGCCGACATGGTCTTCGTCACCGCGGGCGAAGGAGGAGGCACCGGTACAGGGGGTGCCCCTGTCGTCGCCAACGTCGCCAAGAAGCTCGGCGCGCTGACCATTGGCGTCGTGACGCGGCCGTTCGGCTTCGAGGGCCGCCGCCGCGCGACGCAGGCGGAGACCGGCATCGAGCAGCTCCGCGCCGAGGTCGACACGCTGATCGTCATCCCGAACGACCGGCTGCTCCAGATCTCCGACAAGGAGGTCTCGGTCCTCGACGCGTTCCGCGCCGCCGACCAGGTGCTGCTCTCCGGCGTCCAGGGCATCACCGACCTGATCACGACGCCCGGCCTGATCAACCTCGACTTCGCCGACGTGAAGGCGATCATGTCCGGCGCCGGCTCGGCGCTCATGGGCATCGGCCGCGCGCGCGGCGACGACCGCGCCGCCGCGGCCGCCGAGGCCGCGATCAGCAGCCCGCTGCTCGAGGCGAGCATCGACGGCGCGCACGGCGTGCTGCTCAACATCTCCGGCGGCAGCGACCTCGGCCTGTTCGAGATCAACGAGGCGGCCGACCTCATCGCGCAGGCCGCGCACCCCGACGCGAACATCATCTTCGGCGCGGTCATCGACGACGCCCTCGGCGACGAGGTGCGGGTCACGGTCATCGCGGCCGGCTTCGACGGCGGCGCCCCGCAGGCGCGCCGCGAGCCGGTGGTCACGCGCCGGCCCGAGGTCCGTACGGAGCGCGCGCAGCCCGCCGTCGTCAGCGTCGTCGAGAACGAGCTCGACCTCGACGAGGACGAGGACGACCCGGTGCCCGCGTTCGCGCGGGCGCGCACCGCGGACGCCGAGCCCGAGCCGGTGCGCGTCGCGCCGCGCACGGAGCAGCGGCCGGAGCCGCCGCGCCGGAAGATCGTGTTCGAGGACACCGACGACCTCGACGTCCCCGACTTCCTCAAGTAGCCCGCCCCGCGTGCTGCGCGTCGCGTTCCCGCCGCACGCGGCGGCGGCGTTCACGACCCGGGCCGAGGGCAACGTCGCCACGCACGTCGGCGACGACCCCGCCGCCGTCGACGCGCGCCGCCGCGCGGTCGCGGAGACCCTCGGCGTGGCCGGTGTCGCGTGGTGCGAGCAGGTGCACGGCAACGCCGTCGCGGTCGCGACCGGCGCCGCGACGTACCCGGCCTGCGCCGCGCTCGTGACCACCGAGCCGGGGCTCGCGCTCGCCGTCATGGCCGCCGACTGCGTGCCCGTCCTGCTGATGGCCGACGGCGCGGTCGGCGCCGCGCACGCCGGCCGCCGCGGGCTCGTCGCCGGCGTGGTGGAGCGGACGCTCGCCGCCGTCCGCGAACGCGGCGCCGGCGACGTGCGCGCCGTCGTCGGGCCGGCGATCGGCGCCTGCTGCTACGCCGTCGGCGACGACGTCGCCGCGGAGGTCACCGCCGCGCTGCCGGTCACCCGGGCCACGACCCCGGACGGGCGCACGTCGCTCGACCTCGTCGCCGGCGTGCGCGAGGTGCTGGCCCGCGAGGGCGTCGACGCGACCGTCGTCGGCGGCTGCACCGCGCACCTGCCGGACCTGTTCTTCTCGTACCGCCGCGACGGAGCGACCGGCCGGCACGCCGGGATCGTCTGGCGTACGTGAGCCGGCTCGACGACCTGGCGGAGGCGCTCGGCACCGTCCGGGCGCGCATCGCGGACGCCTGCGCGGCGACCGGGCGCGACCCGGCCGGGGTGACGCTGGTCGCGGTGAGCAAGACGTTCCCGGCGAACGACGTCCTCCTGCTGCACCGGCTCGGGGTCGGCGACTTCGGCGAGTCGTACGACCAGGAGGCCGCGGCGAAGGCGGCGGCGCTGCGCGCGGCGGGGGTGGCGCCGCGCTGGCACTTCGTCGGCGGGCTGCAGCGCAACAAGGCCCGCTCCGTGGCCTCCTACGCCGACGTCGTGCACTCGCTCGACCGGTCCGAGGTCGTCGACGCGCTCGCGCGGGCCGCGGCCCGGGCCGGCCGCGAGGTGACCGGGCTCGTGCAGGTGCGCCTCGGCGGCGGCGCCGGCCGGTCCGGCGTCGAGCCGGAGGACGCCGACGCGCTCGCCGACGCGGTGGCCGCGAGCGGCCTGCGGCTCGGCGGCGTGATGGGCGTGGCGCCGCTGGACGGCGACGCGCGGGCGGCGTTCGCCCGGCTGCGCGCGGTGTCCGAACGCGTCCGGGCGAGCCACCCCGGCGCGACGACGATCTCCGCGGGGATGACCGGCGACCTCGCCGACGCGATCGCGGAGGGCTCGAACTGCGTGCGTGTCGGGACCGCCCTCTTCGGCGGCCGGGCCCCCCGGACCCGATAGGATCGCGCCCACGTGGAAGCGGAGGGAGTCCCATGGCCGGCGTGCTGCGCAAGACCATGATCTATCTGGGTCTGGTCGAGCAGGCGGACGACGAGTACGACGACCTCCTGGACGACGAGCTCGAGCCGACCGGGCAGGTCCGCCGCCTGGGCGCCGACGAGCCGGTGCCGGTCCGCCGCTACCCCGAGCCCGCGCGCGCCGAGGCGCGGCACGAGTCGCGCGGCGCGCTCGCGGTCGACACCCGCACCCGTCCCGCCGAGGAGACGCGGGTGGAGCAGCCGTCGTACCGCATCACGACGTTCGTGCCGTCGAAGTACAACGACGCCAAGGAGATCGGCGAGCACTTCCGGCAGAGCGTCCCCGTGATCATGAACCTCACCGAGATGGACGACGACAGCGCGAAGCGGCTCGTCGACTTCGCGGCCGGGCTCACGTTCGGGCTGCACGGCAGCCTGGAGAAGGTGACCAACAAGGTCTTCCTGCTCAGCCCGAGCAACGTCACGGTGTCGGCCGAGGACAAGGCCCGCATCCGTGAGGGCGGGTTCTTCAACCAGTCGTGAACGACGTCCTCTACTACCTGGGGCTCGTCCTCTACCTGTACTCGATCGTGCTGTTCGTGCGCGCCATCATGAGCTGGGCGCTCGCGCTGACGCAGTACCGGCCGTCCGGCGCGGCGGCGGTGGCGTTCGAGTTCGTGTACAGCGTGACCGACCCGCCGTTGCGCCTGCTGCGGCGATGGATACCTCCGTTGAACATGGGCAGGGTCTCCTTCGACGCGTCGTTCATCGTCCTGGCGCTCGGCCTGTGGATCGTGTCGCGCGAGCTGATGCAGGGGTGACCTAATGCCAGTCCGGCCTGAAGACATCCAGAACAAGAAGTTCAAGGTCGTCCGGGGGATCGGCAAGGGCTACGACGAGGTCGAGGTCGACTCGTTCCTCGACGAGATCGAGGTCGAGCTCAGCCGCGTCATCGAGGAGAACGAGTCGCTGCGCCAGCGGCTCGACGCGGCGCTCAGCGCGCCGTCGGCGCCGCCGGTCACCAGCGAGGCCGAGGTCATGCTGCGCCGGACGCTGCTGCTCGCCCAGCGCACCGCCGACGACACCGTCGCCGAGGCGAAGACCGAGGCCGAGCGGATGGTGACCGAGGCCCGGCAGACCTCGACCGCGCTCGTGGAGGCGGCCCGCGCCGAGGCGGCCGCGATGACGACCGACCTCGAACGCCGCCGCCAGGCCCTGGAGCAGCACATCGAGGGGCTGCGCGCGTTCGAGCGCGAGTACCGGACCCGGCTCAAGGCGTACCTGGAGTCGCAGCTCCGCGACCTCGACGGCCGCGGCGCGCCCGCCGAGACGCCGCCCGCCGCGCCGCCCGCGGCGCCGGTCGCCGCGCCGGTCGCCGCCCCGCTCGCGGCGCCGGTCGCCGCGCCGGCCGCCGTGCCGGTCGCGCTGCCCGCCGAGACGCCGGCCGAGACGCGGGCCGTGGACGAGGCGCCCGCGGCGCCCGCCGTCGCGGCGGTGCCGAGCGTCCCCGGAGCGCCCGTGCCGGACTCGGTCCCCGAGCCGGAGCCGGAGCCGTTCGACCTGGACGACGGCGGTACCGACGTGCCGCGCCTCGCGCCCTAGGGGACGGTTCGGGTCAGACCGACCCGCGTATGTAGGATGCACGCCGACCTACCGGCAGGTTCCCGTTGCAAAGGTGGCAGTCTTGATCGTCGTCAGTGGCGCGCTCGTTCTCGTCGCGCTCGTCTTCCTGATCATCGGCCTGTTCGGGGAGGGCCTCGGCTTCATCTGGGCCTCGATCGTGACGAGCATCGTGGCGGGTGTGTTCCTGCTGCTCGGGGCGCTGCAGCGCCGCGGGACGCCGGCGACCACGGCCGACTCGGGCCCGACGAGCCCGCAGATGCTCGAGCGCGTCACCGCCGTGTCGGTCCGCCCCCGCGACGAGTCCGTCGAGGACGCCCCGGCCGAGGACGCGCCCGCGTCGGCGGGCGAGGTGGCCGTCGTTCCGGGCCGGCCGCGCTACCACGTGCCCGGCTGCCGCTTCCTGGCCGGCCGCCCCGACGTCGAGACGGTCGCCGTCGAGGACGCGCGTGGCGAGGGCTACACCGCCTGCGGCGTCTGCAAGCCGGACCAGAGCCTCGCCGCCGCCGCGCCCGCCGCCCCGGCCGAGGAGGCCGAGGAGGCCGAGCCGGTCGCGGAGGAGCCCACGTTCGAGGCGCCGGCCGAGGAGCCGGCCGAGGAGGACACCGCGATCCTCGCCGCGCCGACCACCCGTACCGCGCGCAAGGCCCCCGCCAAGAAGGCCGCCGCGGCGACCAAGCCGGCCAAGGCGGCCGCGACGGCCACCGCCACGAAGGCCGCGAAGCCGGCCGCCAAGGCGACCAAGGCCGCCGCGGCGGGCAGCGTCGTCGCCGTGCCGGACCGCGGCAAGTACCACCTCGAGACCTGCCGCTTCGCGCAGAACGCGCCCGGTGCCCTGACCATGACCAAGACCAGCGCCAAGCGCCAGGGCCTCGCCCCCTGCGGCGTCTGCAAGCCGGGCTAGACCGCCGGCCCCCCACGAGAGAAAGCCGAAGGCCCCCCGCCCTGCACGGGGGGCCTTCGGCTTTCAGGGGACGCGGCCCGGGGAGACCGCGTACGCGCGGGCGCTTTGGGGGGAGTCGCGCCCGCGGGTCCTCAGACGGCCCGGCGGAACGGGTCGCGCGGCGGCGGCGCGGGCATCGTCACGGAGGTGCCGTCCATCGGGATCTGCGCGAGGTCGAGGATGGTCTTGAGGATCGTGGTCGTCGTCTCGCCGGCCTCGACGCCCGCCGCGGTCACCATCGCGCGGTACACCGTCGCGTAGTGGCGCACGGGCGTGTCGTACGACCAGTCGATCGAGCCGAGGTGGACCGACGTGCCGTGCGAGCCGTTCGGCCCGTCGAACGGCCCGCTCCACACCTGGATGCCGGCCGGGCCGGCGGAGAAGCGGCCGCCGTTCGACACGTCGTGCCGCGACGCGACGTCGAGCAGCTCGCGGGTCTCCCGCTCGGCCAGCACGAGGGCCGGGCGGACGTGCGAGGACAGCGCCGGCTTGGCGACCGCGTTCGGCGCGAGCGTGAGTCGCGGGAGGGACGCCGTCAGGGGGAGCGTGACCACGGACATCGCGGGTGTCTTTCGTCCGGAGGAGCCGAGCGGGTGCCTACGGACTAGTACATCGGCATCCCGCGGAGGCGGTCTTTACTGCTCCGGACGGGTGATTCGCTACTCGCCCGCTGCGCGCAGCCACCAGGTCAGGCCGAGGTCGTCCGAACGGTGCGGCGCCAGGTCGCGCGCCGGCTCGCCGCGCTCGAACGACACCGCGAGCACCTCCTCCGCGATCGTCGTCTCGTGCTCCGCGACCGCGTCGGCTACGTCGCCGGACGCCTCCCACCACAGCTCGATCCGGTCGCTCACGTCGAGCCCGATCGCCTTGCGCGACTCCTGCAACGCCCGCACGACGTCGCGCGCGACGCCCGCCCGGCGCAGCTCCGGCGTGATCGTGAGGTCCAGCGCGAGCGTCGCGCCGCCCTCGCTGGCCACCGCCCAGCCCTCGCGGGGGGTCTCGGTGACGACGCACTCCGACGGCTCGACCGTGACGACGTTGCCGTCCACGTCGACCGTCGCGGTCCCGGTCGCCAGCGCGGCGGCGAGCGCCGCCGGGTCGGCCGCGCCGATCGCGGCGGCCACCTTCGGCGTCTCCTTGCCGAACCGCCGACCCAGGTCGCGGAACGACGGCTTCACCGTCACGTCCACGAGCCCGGCGGCCTCGTCCAGGCGCTCGACCGTGGCGACGTTCAGCTCCTCGGCCACCTGCCGCCGCAGCTCCTCCGGGACGTCCGCCCACCCCGCCGCGCCGACGAGCGCGCGGGACAGCGGCTGGCGGGTCTTCACGCCGCTCTCCGCGCGCGTCGCGCGGCCGAGCTCGACCAGCCGCCGGACGAGCGCCATCCGCTCGCCGAGCTCCGCGTCGACCGGGCCGGCGGCCGGCCACGAGGTGAGGTGCACCGAGTCGCCCTCGCCGCCGAGGCACGACCACACCTCCTCGGTGAGGAACGGCACGAACGGCGCCATGACCTGCGTCAGCGTCAGCAGCGTCTCGTGCAGCGTCGCGAGCGCGGCCGGGTCGCCCTTCCAGAAGCGGCGGCGGCAGCGGCGCACGTACCAGTTCGACAGGTCGTCCACGAACTGCGTGAGCCGCTTGCCCGCGCGCGTCGTGTCGAACGCCTCCAGCCCGGCCGTGACCTCGGCGACGGTGGCGTTCAGCTCGGAGACGAGCCAGCGGTCCATCGCGGTCCGCTCGCCCGGCTCGCCGCCCGGCGACCAGCCGGCCGTCGAGGCGTAGAGCGTGAAGAACGACACGGTGTTCCAGTACGTGAGCAGGACCTTGCGGACGACCTCCTCGATCGCCGCGTCGCCGACCCGGCGGTTCGCCCACGGCGTGCCGACGCAGAGCAGCAGCCAGCGCACCGGGTCCGCGCCGTGGCGTTCGAACAGCTCGAACGGCTCGAGGATGTTGCCGAGGTGCTTGCTCATCTTCCGGCCGTCGACGTCGACGATGTGCCCGAGGCAGAGAACGGTCTCGTACGACGACCGGTCGAACACCAGCGTCCCGATCGCCATCAGCGTGTAGAACCACCCGCGCGTCTGGTCGATCGCCTCGGCGATGAACTTCGCCGGGTACTGCCGCTCGAACGTCTCGTCGTTGCGGTGCGGCGCGCCCCACTGGGCGAACGGCATCGACCCGGCGTCGTACCAGCAGTCGATGACCTCCGGGACGCGCGTCGCCGTCGCGCCGCACTCGCGGCAGGGCAGCGTCACCTCGTCCACGAACGGCCGGTGCGGGTCCAGCTCCGAGTGGTCCGCGCCGGCCAGCTCGGACAGCTCGCGGCGCGAGCCGACGCAGGTGAGGTGGCCCTCCGGGCAGCGCCAGATCGGCAGCGGCGTGCCCCAGTACCGCGAGCGCGACAGCGACCAGTCGATGTTGTTGTTGAGCCAGTCGCCGTAGCGGCCGTCGCGGATCGTCGGCGGGTGCCAGTCCGTCCTGGCGTTCTCCTCCAGGAGCCGGTCCTTGATCGCGGTGGTGCGGATGTACCAGGACGGCGTGGCGTAGTTGATGAGCGGCGTGTCGCAGCGCCAGCAGTGGGCGTACGAGTGCTCGTACACCTCCGCGCGCCAGAGCAGCCCGCGCGCCCGCAGGTCCTCCGTGAGGTCCGCGTCGACGTCCTTGAAGAACCGCCCCCCGACCGTCGGCAGGCCGTCCTCGAACTCGCCGCGCGGCGTGATCGGGTTCACCACCGGCAGCCCGTAGGCCCGACCGACCGCGAGGTCCTCCGCGCCGAACGCCGGCGCGGTGTGCACCAGGCCGGTGCCGTCCTCGGTCGTGACGTAGTCCGCCAGCGCGACGTAGTGCGCGTCGGGGATGTCCACGAGCTCGAACGGCCGGCGGTAGCGCCTGCGCTCCAGCTCGCGCCCGCTGAACCGCTCCTCGACCACCGCGCCCTCGCCCAGCGCCTTCTCGACCAGCGCCTCCGCCACGACGAGCCGCTCGTCGCCGACCCGCGCGGTGACGTAGGTGACGTCGGGGTGCACGGCGACGGCGGTGTTCGAGACGAGCGTCCACGGCGTCGTCGTCCAGATCAGCAGCACCCGGTCGTCGTCGACCAGCGGGAACCGCACGTAGACGCTGGGGTCGGCGACGACCGCGTAGCCCTGGGCCACCTCGTGGTCGGACAGCGCGGTGCCGCAGCGCGGGCAGTACGGCGCGACCCGGTAGTCCTCGACCAGCAGCCCCTTGTCGAAGACGACCTTGAGCGACCACCAGACGGAGTCGATGTAGTCGGGGTCCATGGTGCGGTAGGCGTTGACCTGGTCGACCCAGTAGCCCATCCGGCGGGACAGCTCCTGGTGCTCGCCGACGTGCCGCAGCACCGACTCGCGGCAGCGCGCGTTGAACGCCTCGATGCCGTACCGCTCGATCTCCTGCTTGCCGGAGAAGCCGAGCTCCTTCTCGACGGCGAGCTCGACCGGCAGGCCGTGGCAGTCCCAGCCGGCGCGGCGCGGGACGAAGTGTCCGGTCATCGTGCGGAACCGGTTGAACACGTCCTTGAACACCCGCGGCTCGGCATGGTGGATGCCCGGCTTGCCGTTGGCGGTGGGCGGGCCGTCGTAGAACGCCCAGACCGAGCCGTCCTTCGTCTGCGACAGCGTCCGCTCGAACACGTCGTCGCGCTCCCAGCGTTCGAGCACGCGGCGTTCGAGCGCCGGCAGGTCGAGCTGGGCGGGCGCGGGCTGGAAGGTCACGGTGGCACCTCTCGCGGTCGTTCGGCCTCGGAGGGACCCGTCGCCGGGCGGTACCACCCTCCTTGCCACGCGTCGCGCGGCCACTCTTGCCGTGCCCGGGTTCTACTGAGCGCGCGGGGCGCCGTTCTTCCCGTCGCTCGGGGGTGATCTTCGCGCCGCGCTCGCCCCCGGGCTCGCACCGTCCCCGGGTCGCTCCTGGCTGCGTACGGCGTTACTCGTCCCCGTCGTCGCGACTGCGACCATACTGCGCGTCGTGCGCGCGGTGCTGTGGGATTTCGACGGCACCCTGGCGCACCGCACCCGCGGCCTGTGGAGCGCGACCCTGCTCGAGGCGCTCGACGCCGTCTGCCCCGGGCACGGCGTCCCGCTGGAGGCGTTGCGGCCGGGGATGCGCGACCGGTTCCCGTGGAGCACGCCGGACGTCGGGCACGCGCACGCCGACGCCGACGCGTGGTGGGCGGCGTTCGCGCCGGTGCTCTCGGGCGCGTGCGTGGGTGCCGGGGTGGCGGCGGACGTCGCGGAACGCGCGGCGGCGGCGTTCCGCGACACGTACCTGGACCTGGCCGCGTGGGCCGTCTACGACGACGTGGCGCCCGCGCTGGCGCTGCTGGAGGGGTGGCGGCACGTGGTCGTCAGCAACCACGTGCCGGAGCTGCCCGCGCTGGTCGCCGCGCTCGGGGTGCCGGTGGACGACGTCGTCACCTCCGCCGCGGTCGGCTGGGAGAAGCCGAACCCGCGCATCTACGCCGCCGCGCTGGCCCGCGCGGGCGCCGAGCCGGGGCAGGCGTGGATGGTCGGCGACAACCCGGTCGCGGACGTTGCCGGCGCGCGGGCGGCCGGGCTGCGGGCGGTGCTCGTCCGCACCGGCGGCGCGCCGGGCCTGGTCGAGGCGGCGGAGCTCATCCGGCGCTCCTGAGCGGCGGCGAGGCGTCCGGCGTGCTCCCCGCCGACGCGGTCGCGGCCGCTGCCCGGTTTGACCCGGATCGCGAGGCGCGTGCGGCGATTTTCCGGAACAGCCCGCCCGCGCGCCGCGTTGATCATCGGTACGAGGCGGCTTATCCTGCCTCGACTCGTTGACCAATCTGTGGAAAACGTGTGGACAACGGGCCCCGACACGCCGGACGGAGGAGCGATGACGACGACCCGCCCGTCCCCGGACGAGGGCCGTTACCGGGCCGGTAAGGGACGGCTGACGAAGCTGTTCCGCGGCCGCCGCGGGGCGGCCGGCGCGCCCGAGCTCGCTCCCGAGCCGTCGTCCGTCACGGTACGGCCCGCCCCGGCGAAGGCCCCGGCCCAGGAGGTTCCGACGGCTGCCAAGACCGCCGCGCCCGCGAAGCGCGCGGCCACGCCCGCCAAGCCCGCCAAGCCCGCGAAGGCGCCCGCCAAGGCGCCCGCGAAGCCCGCCGCCAAGGCGCCCGCGAAGGCCGCCGCCAAGCCCGCGGCCAAGTCCGTGGCCAAGCCCGCCGCCAAGGCGGCGGCGAAGCCGGCCAAGGCCGCGCCCGCGAAGGCGGCGGCCAAGCCGGCGAAGGCCGCCAAGGCGCCGGCCAAGCCCGCGAAGGCAGCGAAGGCCGCGAAGCCGGCCGCCAGGCCCGCGCCCGCCAAGCCGGCCGCGAAGCCGGCCAAGGCCGCCGCGAGGCCGGCGCCCGCCAAGGCCGCCAAGGCACCCGCGAAGCCGGCCACGTCGACCGCCAAGGCCCCCGCGAAGCCGGCCAAGCCGGGCCCCGCGACCGCGGCCAGGAAGACGCCGCCGAACGCCGTTCCGGCCAAGTCCGCCGCCAAGGGCCGCGCCGCCGAGCCCCCGGCCAAGGCGGCGAAGCCGGCGAAGGCCGCCACGCCGCCGGTGCGGCCCGCGGCCGCGAAGGCGCCCGCCAAGGCCGCCCCCGCCAAGGCCGCGCCCACCAAGACCGCGGCCCCCGCCAAGCCGGCCGCCCCCGCCAAGGCCGCCGCCCCCGCCGCCACGGCGACGAAGCCCGCCCCCGCCAAGGCCGCCCCGGTCAAGGCGGAGCCCGCCAAGCCCGCCGAGAAGTGGTCCAAGTCCGAGCTCAACTCGGTCCGCAAGGAGCTCGAGCAGCAGCGCGACGACCTGCGCACCGAGATCGACGAGGCCGAGACGACCTGGGCCAAGATCCAGGCCGAGGGCGGCGGCGAGGGCGCCGGCGACGACCAGGCGGACGCCGGGACGAAGACGTTCGAGCGCGAGCACGAGATGTCGCTCGCGAACAACAGCCGCGACCTCCTCGCCCAGGTCGAGCGCGCCCTCGAACGCGTCGCCAACGGCACCTACGGCGCCTGCGAGGTCTGCGGCAACCCGATCGGCAAGGCCCGCCTCATGGCCCGCCCGGCGGCCACCATGTGCGTCACCTGCAAGCAGCGCGAGGAACGCCGCTGACGCTGCGCCCGCTGCCGTTGCTGGTCACGGCGGCCGCCCTCACGCTCGCCGCCGACGCCGCCACGAAGGTCTGGGCCGTCGCGTCCCTGCACGACCGCGAGGTCGAGACGCTCGGCGGGCTCGTCGTGCTGCACGAGCAGCGCAACCCCGGGGCGGCGTTCAGCATCGCGGGCGGCGCGACGGTGCTGTTCAGCCTGATCGCGATCGGCATCGCGGTCGTCATCGTCCGCACCGCCCGCCGGATCACCAGCAACGCCTGGGCGCTCACGCTCGGGCTGCTCCTCGGCGGCGCGCTCGGCAACCTGGTGGACCGGATGCTGCGCAGCCCGGGGCCGTTCCGCGGGCACGTGGTGGACTTCGTGGACCTGCACTGGCACGGCGAGTCGGTGTGGCCGGTGTTCAACGTCGCCGACATGGCGATCGTGGCCGGCGGCGCGCTCGCGCTGCTGCTGTCCTTCCGCGGCGTCGAGCTCGGGGATACTGAGCCGTGACCGACCGCAGGACGGTGCCCGTGCCCGAGGGGCTCGACGGGCTGCGCCTCGACGCCGCCATCGCGCGGCTGTTCGGTCTGTCCCGCAACGCCGCCGCCGACATCGTGGACAGCGGCCTCGCCCTGCTCGACGGGGTACCGCGCAAGGGCAGCGACAAGGTGAAGGGCGGCGCGTGGCTCGACGTCGAGCTGCCGCCGCCGCCCGCGCCGCCACAGGCGAACCCCACCCCCGTCGAGGGCCTGGACGTCCTGCACGAGGACGACGACGTGCTCGTGGTCGACAAGCCGGCCGGCGTCGCCGCGCACCCGAGCCCCGGCTACGACGGCCCGACCGTCGTCGGCGGGCTGCTCGCCGCGGGCCACCGCCTCTCGATCCACGGCCCGGCCGAGCGGCAGGGGATCGTGCACCGCCTCGACGCCGGCACCAGCGGCCTGATGGTCGTCGCGAAGTCGGAGCGCGCGTACTCCGCGCTCAAGGACGACTTCCGCGAACGCCGCGTCGACAAGCGCTACCACGCGCTCGTCCAGGGCCGCCCCGACCCGACGAACGGCACCATCGACGCCCCGATCGACCGGCACCCGACGCACCCGTACCGGTTCGCGGTCGTGGCCGGCGGTCGCGACTCGGTGACGCACTACGAGACGCTGGAGGCGTTCCGCGCCGCGAGCCTCGTCGCGATCCGGCTGGAGACCGGCCGGACGCACCAGATCCGCGTCCACTTCGCCGCGCTGCGCCACCCGTGCGTCGGCGACCTCCAGTACGGCGCCGACCCGACGCTCGCGGCGCGCCTCGGCGTGACCCGGCAGTGGCTGCACGCGGTGCACCTGGCGTTCGACCACCCGGCGGACGGGCGGCGGGTGTCGTTCGACAGCCCGTACGCCGCCGACCTGGCCCGCGCCCTGGACGCCCTGCGGGAGGAGTCGTGACCAGCCCGCTGCGCCGCCTCGACGACCGCCTGGTGCCGCGGCTCGCCGAGTTCTTCGACCGGCTGATCCCGCGCCCGCCCGACCCGGAGGGGCCGCTGCCGGTCATCCTGCGGCTGCGCCGGGTCGACGACCGGTGGACCCGGCGCGGCCCGCTCGCGCTGATCCGCGAGGTGCCGCAGCTCGGCGCGATCGCGATCGCCGCCCTCGTGCTGGCCAACGGCGTCACCGTCGCGACGCGCAGCGACCCGGCCCGCCAGGCCGCGCAGGAGGCCGAGCAGGGCGGCGACCCGCTCCCCGGCGACGACCGCCTCACCATCGGCCCGCAGATCGGCGACTCCGTGGACGCCTACCTGGAGTCCACCCGCCAGCGGCTGCGCACCGCCGCGGACGGCCAGCCGGACGCCGCCACGGTGGCCGTCGTGTCGTTCGCGCAGTACCGGACCGCGCGGCAGGTACAGGACATCCTCGGCCCGGCGACGGTCGTGCGGATGTTCTACCGGGTGCCGTTGCCGCTGCCCGAGCCTGCGCCCGCCGACGTCGCGGTGACGGACCTGCTCCAGGACTCCAAGAAGGAGTTCCTGCGGGTCGCGATCGCGCACGAGAAGGAGATCAGGAACCTCCAGGGCGTCATCGACACCAACGAGACCGACCCCGTGCAGAAGCAGGCGGACATTGCGCAGCAGGAGCTGCTCCGCCGCCAGGTACGGCACCTGCGCGGCGACTGCGCCTGCATCTACGCCGTGCTCGTCCAGACCCGGCTGCGCGTCCTCGCCGACCTGCTCGACCGGACCGGCGTCCGCGCCGTGGACGCGGGCGCGCCGGGCGCCCGTACCGGCGACTACGAGGGCTACACGGCGCTGCTCCCCGAGGAGAAGGTGACCGTCACCGGCGGGAACCAGGAGTAGCCCGCGACACTTCGGCGTTCCTCGCCGGAACCCGGCGACCCGCGTGTGAGAATGACCGGGCCGCCTCGCCGCGGCACCGCAACGGCACCGCCACGGCCGCCTTCCCCCGCGCCGCGCTCGCCGGCGTTCGAGCATGCGAAGGAGGCTCCGGGTACTCGTGGGCGACTCGTTCGTGCACCTGCACGTCCACACCGAGTACTCGATGCTCGACGGGGCCGCCCGGGTCAAGGACCTGTTCGCCGAGGCGGAGCGGATGGGCATGCCGGCCCTCGCCACGACCGACCACGGCTACCTCTACGGCGCGTTCGACTTCTACGCGACGGCCAAGTCGTTCGGCGTGAAGCCGATCCTCGGCATCGAGGCGTACATCGGCGACCAGCGCGACAAGTCGGCCGTCGGCATCGACGGCAAGGGCGACAAGTACACCCACATGACGATCCTCGCGACGAGCGACGAGGGGTACCGCAACCTCGTCCACCTGGCGAGCGACGCGAGCCTGCACAACTACTACTACAAGCCGCGGATGAGCCGGCAAATGCTCTCCGAGCACGCCGCGGGCCTGGTCGCGACGACCGGGTGCCCGTCCGGCGAGGTCAACCGGCTGCTCCAGCAGGGCCGCTACGACGCCGCGAAGCAGGCGGCGGGCGAGCTCGCCGACATCTTCGGGCGCGGCAACTTCTTCGTCGAGCTGATGGACCACGGCGTCGACATCGAGAAGCGCACGATGCCGGACCTGCTGCGGCTCGCCAAGGACCTGGGCCTGCCGCTGCTCGCCACGAACGACCTGCACTACACGCGCAAGGAGGACTCCGTCGCGCAGGAGGTCCTGCTCTGCGTGCAGACCGGCTCGACGCTCGCCGACCCGAACCGCTTCAAGTTCGACGGCTCCGGCTACTACCTCAAGAGCCCGGAGGAGATGCGCCAGGTCTGGCGCGACTACCCGGAGGCGTGCGACAACACGCTGCTGGTCGCCGAGCGCTGCGACGTCCACCTGGAGACCGAGGGCTACCTGCTCCCGCGCTTCGACGTGCCGGACGGGCACGACGAGGTGTCGTGGTTCCGGCACGAGGTCGAGCGGGGGCTGCGCGCGCGGTTCGGCGACGCCGTGCCCGACGAGGTGCGCGCGCAGGCCGAGTACGAGGCCGGCGTCATCGTGCAGATGGGCTTCCCGTCGTACTTCCTGATCGTCGCCGACCTGGTGGCGTACGCCCGGTCGGCCGGCATCCGCGTCGGGCCGGGCCGCGGCTCCGCGGCGGGCTGCCTGGTGTCGTACTGCCTCGGCATCACCGACCTCGACCCGATGGCGCACGGCCTGGTGTTCGAGCGGTTCCTCAACCCCGAGCGCATCTCGATGCCCGACATCGACCTGGACTTCGACGAGCGCCGGCGCGGCGACATGATCCGCTACGCCACCGAGAAGTACGGCGAGGCGCGGGTCGCGCAGATCATCACGTACTCGACCATCAAGGCGAAGGCCGCGATCCGCGACTCCGCCCGCGTGCTCGGCCTGCCGTACGCCGTCGGCGACAAGATCAGCAAGCTGATGCCGCCGCCGATCATGGGCCGCGACATGCCGCTGCGCGACGTGTTCGACACCAAGTCCGACCGCTACAAGGAGGCCTCCGAGCTGCGGTCGGTCTACGAGACCGACCCCGAGGTCAAGCAGGTGCTCGACACCGCGCGTGGCCTGGAAGGGCTGAAGCGGCAGGCCGGCGTGCACGCGGCCGGCGTCGTGATCGCCCGCGACCCGCTGACCGACACGATCCCGGTGTGGCGGCGCGAGGCGGACGGCGCGGTCATCACGCAGTTCGACATGGGCGCGGTCGAGAAGCTCGGCCTGCTCAAGATGGACTTCCTCGGCCTGCGCAACCTCACCGTCCTCGACGACTGCCTGCAGCACATCGAGGACAACCGCGGCGAGAAGGTCGTGCTGGAGGAGCTGACGCTGGACGACGAGGAGGCGTACAAGCTCCTCGCCCGCGGCGACTCCATCGGCGTGTTCCAGCTCGAAGGCGGGCCGATGCGGGCGCTGCTGCGCTCGATGCAGCCGACGACGTTCGAGCACATCTCGGCCGTGCTCGCGCTGTACCGGCCGGGCCCGATGGCGGCGAACGCGCACAACGACTACGCCGACCGCAAGAACGGCCGCAAGGAGATCGTCCCGATCCACCCGGAGCTCGCGGAGCCGCTGGAGGAGATCCTCGGCGAGTCGTACGGCCTGATCGTCTACCAGGAACAGGTCATGGCGATCGCGCAGAAGCTGGCCGGATACACGCTCGGCCAGGCCGACCTGCTGCGCCGCGCGATGGGCAAGAAGAAGAAGGCCATCATCGACGCGGAGTACGAGGGCTTCTCGTCGGGGATGCGCAAGAACGGCTACTCCGAGGGCGCGATCAAGAAGCTGTGGGAGATCCTCGTCCCGTTCTCCGACTACGCGTTCAACAAGGCGCACACCGCCGGGTACGGCCTGGTGTCGTACTGGACGGCGTTCCTCAAGGCGCACTACCCGTCGGAGTACATGGCCGCGCTGCTGACGTCGGTGAAGGACAATCGCGACCAGTCCGCGCTGTACCTGCACGAGTGCCGGCGCATGGGCATCAAGGTGCTGCCGCCGGACGTCAACGAGTCGGACCTGAACTTCACCCCGCGCGGCACCGACATCCGCTTCGGCCTCTCCGCGATCCGCAACGTCGGCGAGAACGTCGTCAACTCGATCATCGCCACCCGCCGGGCGAAGGGGCGCTACACCGGCTTCGCCGACTTCCTGCGCAAGGTCGAGCCGCTCGCCTGCAACAAGCGCGTGGTCGAGTCGCTGATCAAGGCGGGCGCGTTCGACTCGCTGGGGCACACCCGGCGCGGGCTGCACGCCATGCACGCCGACGCGATCGACGCGTGCATGGACACCAAGCGCGCGGAGGCGATGGGGCAGTTCTCGCTGTTCGGCGAGGTGACCGCCGCGCCGGGCGAGGCGTCCGCCGACCCGCTCGGTGACATCGCGATCCCGGTGCACGAGTGGGACAAGAAGGTGCTGCTCAACTTCGAGCGGGAGATGCTCTCGCTCTACGTCTCCGACCACCCGCTGCTCGGCGTGGAGCACGTTCTCGCGCAGCACACCGACGCGCGGATCACCGAGCTGGTCGCGGAGGGCGAGGACGGCAAGGTCGTCACCGTCGGCGGGCTGCTGTCGTCGATCGCGCGCAAGGTGACCAAGCGCGGCGACGCGTACGCCCAGGCCGTGCTGGAGGACCTCGAGGGCGCGATCGAGGTGTTCTTCTTCCCGCAGACGTACGCGGCCTACGGCGTGCTGCTCGCCGAGGACGAGGTGCTCGTCGTCAAGGCGCGGCTCGACCGGCGCGAGGACACGCCGAAGCTCATCGCGATGGACGTCATGCGCCCCGACCTGTCGGTCGGCTCCGGGCCGCGCGGGCCGGTCGTGGTGCGGATGGACACGGCGCGCTGCACCGAGCCGGTGGTCGAGCGGCTCAAGGAGATCCTGCGCCAGCACCCGGGCATGACCGAGGTGCACCTCGAGCTGCAGAGCGGCAGCCGGACGACGTTGCTCAAGCTGGACGACGACCTGCGCGTGACGGCGGCGCCGTCGTTGATGGCCGACCTCAAGCAGTTGCTGGGCGCCGGCTGCCTCGCCTCCTAGGCCATCGTCCGGAAAGTGACGATTCTTTGGCGTGAGTGCGCCATCCACGATTTTGATCGTCTGACCTGCGGAAACGCTCCTTGGTCGTCGCCGGCGGTGTTCCCGCGGCGCCATTTCCTGCCGTTGACGGGCCCCCACGTCGGCTGTTAACGTCCGCTCCGTTGGGCACCACTGTGTCCACAGCCCCGGGCCATTCGGCGCCGGGGTTTTGTCGTTACGGACCCCGTCGCCCTCGTTGGCGGCGGGGTCCTCGTGTCTTCGGAGGTGGTGCGATGCTCCCTGTCGTCGTCGTTCTGGTGCTGCCGGTCGCCATCCTCGCGTTGCTGATGGGGACGGCGATCGTCGTGGCGGTGTGCAGGGCGCGCCCCGACGGAGTGGACACCGTGCTTCAGGAAGGTCGGCACATCACCGGGAGCCTCGGGCGGCACCTGCCGAGGTTCCAGGAGCCGCGTCACGACGACGCGCCGGCCCGGCCGGCCGCGGGCGGCGAGGAGGGAGCGGGAGATGCCACGACGCGGCCTTCTGCGTGACCCGACGAGCAGCCAGGTGATGTCGGGGCAGCTACTCGCGGAGATCATGCGGGCGCTCCACCTGCTCCCGCAGGCCGAGCAGGTGGTCCTCTCCTGGCGGTTCGGCCTCCAGAACGGGTCGCCGCTGACGATCAAGGAGATCGCGGCGAAGTCGAAGTTCGCCCCATGGCGGGTCGCCGCGATCGAGGCGAACGGGCTCCGGTTGCTCGCGGCGCAGCCGCGGATCGCGGCGCTGGTGCACAACCTGGGGGGCGAGCCTCGCCACCTTCCCGCTGCCCTGCGGGCGGCGCTGGTGGAGTGGGACGACGACGGACCGGCTCTGGTGTGGTGTCCTCGTCACGGGTGGACCGACCCGCGGTACGAGGGCGCCCCCAGGTGCCAGCAGTGCCCGTGTGCGGTCGGTGGCGAAGGCATCGGACGCCGGCGTCGCTTCTGCTCCGGCGCGTGTCAGAAGCAGGCGGCGCGGCGACGGGCCGCCGAGCGCGCACGCGCGGAGGACGACCCGTCCGCGTCTGGAACGCCGGCGGAGCACGGGTGTGCCGCCACCGGCGCCACCACGCCGCCGTGAGCGCGCGCCCGCCCGCCTCCAACCGTGAAGATCACCACGCGGGGAGACCGCGCCACGACCGTCACGGTTGCGGCCGCGCGGCGCCCGGCGGAGGCCGGACTGAGGTTGGATGAAGCCATGCAACTGTGCGGTGGGACCCTCGCGGTCGAGGACCCGGAAGAGCTGCTGCTCGCCTACGTCGAGCCGGACGGGCCGTACGCGTACCCGGCCTACGACCAGCTCGTGACGAACGGCTCCGCCGAGCTGGTCGACGGCGACCTGCTCGCCCCGAGCCTGCTCGACGCGCACGTCGACTACGCGCGCTTCGTGCTGCTCAAGCGGATGCTGCCCACGATCTGCGAGGCGTGGCACGCCCTCCCGGCCACGCCGCTGGAGGACACCGACGACGCCGGCGTGGCGGCGGTGGCGCGCTGCTTCGCGGTGCTGGACGAGCCGATGTACGTCCGCGCCGGCGCGCGCGGCACGATCGTGTCGAAGGTGCTGCACCGCAAGCGCCCCGACCTGATCCCGCTCTACGACTCCCGCATCTGGACGGCGTACACGGTGTCCGGCGCGATCGGCCGCGGCAGCCACCGCCCGTGGGTCGAGGTCATGCAGGCGCTCTGCCACGCGATGCGCGCCGACCTGCGCCACAACCGCGCGGAGTTCGAGTCGCTGCGCGCCGCGGCCGCCGAGCGCCGCGCGACCGTCACGCCGTTGCGCATCCTCGACATCCTGGTCTGGATGTCGAGCGAGCCGCCGGGCTGATGCTCGTCCTGCGCGGCCGCAACGCCACCCTCCACGTCGGCGACGACGGCCGCGTCACGACCGGCGCGCGCGACGACGCGCGGGTGATCGAGGGCGGCTGGGTCGGCCCGGGCATCGTCGACGCGCACGTGCACCTGGCGTTCGGCTCGATGGACGAGATGACGCGGCACGGGGTGGTCGCGGTGCGCGACCTCGGCGCGCCGCCCGCGCTGGCGGCCGCGGTCCGGGCGCCGAACGTCGCGGTCGCCGGCCCGCTGCTCACCGCGCCCGGCGGGTACCCGAGCCGGTCGTGGGGCGCGGACGGCTTCTCGCGGTTCGTGGCGGACCCGGACGAGGCGCGGCGCGCGGTCCGCGAGCTCGACGCGGACCTGGTCAAGGTCGCGCTGGAGCCGGCCGGCGGCGCGCCGGTGCCCGACGAGGAGACCACGCGCGCGATCGTGGAGGCGGCGCACGACCGCGGCCTCCCCGTCACCGCGCACGCGCTCACCGCCGCGATGGTCGAGCGGGCGCTCGACGCCGGCGTGGACGAGCTCTGCCACACCCCCGCCGAGCCGCTCGACGCGCGCACGGTCGACCGGATCGCGGCGGCCGGCATCCCGGTCGTCTCCACGATCGAGTGCCTCGGCGAGGGCGCCGCGCGCAACGCGGCCGCGCTGCACCGGGCCGGCGTCCGGCTGGTCTACGGCACCGACCTCGGCAACGCCGGCACGCGGACCGGCGCCGAGCCGCGCGAGCTGCGCCGCCTCGCCGAGGCGGGGCTCGGCCCGCGGGGCGCGTTCGAGGCGGCGACCCGGCCGGTGACGGTGGGGGAGCCGGCCCGGCTCGTCGTCCTCGAGGGCGACCCCGTCGAGGACCCGGAGCTGTGGCGGACGCCGGTCGCCGTGGTGGTGGACGGGCGGGTCGTCAGCGCCCGATGAGCGTGTCGGCGAGGCGGCGTACGGAGGCCTCGTCCACCTTGGTGCGCGACCCGACGGCGAGCAGCCAGGTGGTGTCGCCGACCCGCCAGCGCAGCGTGATCAGCGTGCCCTCGGCGGCGTTCGCGTCCAGCTTGCCGCGCACGCCGCCGGCCTGGTCGCCGAGCCCGGTGACCGCGAACGCCCCGGTGCCGGTCGCCGCCAGGTCGGCGGTGAGGTCGGCGGTCGCCCCCTCGACGGTGGCGAACTTCGTGACGACGTTGGTCACCACGGCGGCGGCGTTGGGGTCGGCGTACTGCACGACGTAGGCGGACTGGAACCCGTGCTGCTGCAACGACTTCTCCGCCGCCGTGGGGTCGGCGGAGAACGCCGCGATCGCCTTGAGGTCCCGGGTGCCCGTCTGCGCCTGGATCGGCACGAGCGAGCGCGACACCTCGTCCGGCTGGAGCACCCGCGCGCGCAGCTCGCCGGCCGGCAGCGTGGGCGGCGGCACCGACTCGTGCACGCGCGGCGCGTCGCCCGACGAGCACGCGCCGAGCGAGAGCGCCGCGAGCGCGGCGGCGAGCAGGGTGCGGCGGGCGATCACGCGGGACATGGTGCCAGGTTGCGTACGCTGTGCGCCGTGCCGCACGTCGCCGTCGTCCGCGGCCTCGCCAAGTCGTACGGCGCCACCCGGGCACTCGACGGCGTCGACCTCGACGTCGCGCGTGGCGAGGTGTTCGGCCTCCTCGGTCCGAACGGCGCCGGCAAGACGACGTTCGTCCGCTGCCTGATGGGGCTGTTGAAGCCGGACGCCGGCACCGTGACGATGGACGGCGAGGCGGCGTACCTCGGGCAGGACGACGCGGCGCTCGCCGACCTCACGCCCGCGCTCGCGGTGGAGCTGACCGGGCGGCTGCGCGGGCTCGGCCGCCGCGCCGCGCGGCAGCAGGCGGGGGAGATCCTCGACGAGCTCGGCGTCCGCGCCCGCGGCCCGGTCGGCCGGATGTCCGGGGGCGAACGCCGCCTCGCCGGCGTGGCCACGGCGCTGGCCGGCGACCGCGACGTGCTCGTGCTGGACGAGCCGACGACCGGCCTCGACCCGGTCGCGCGCCGCGCGGTGTGGGCGGCGCTGGACCGCCGCCGCGCGCGCGGCGCGACGGTCGTGCTCGTCACGCACAACGTCGTGGAGGCCGAGACGGTCCTCGACCGGGTCGCGGTGTTCGACGGCGGCCGGGTCATCGCGTGCGACTCGCCGGGCCGGCTGAAGGCGAGCGTCTCCGACGAGGTGCGCCTGGACCTCGTGTGGCGGGCCGACCCGCCCGCCGACCCGACGGTCGACGCGCTGCGCGCCGCTGCGGTCGTGACCGGTCGCCGGTGGAGCGTGCGGCTGTCCGCGGACGCCGCGCGGGACGCGCTGGGGCGGCTGACGGGCGGCCCGGCGTTCGCGGCGCTGGACGACTTCACCCTGGCCACGCCGTCGCTCGAGGACGTCTACCTCGCGCTCGGCGGGCGCGCCGCCGACCTGGAGCACGCGTGAGCCTCGCGTCCGCGACCGCCGCGGTCTACGAGGGCCAGCTCGCCCGGGCGCGCACCGCGCGGGCGCCGCTGCTGTTCGTCGCGTGCCTGCAGAGCCTCGGCCTGCTCGTGCTGCTGCGCGGCGTCGTGGACGCCGGCGACGTGCCGGAGAAGCGGCAGATCGTGGCCGGGGCGACGGTGCTCGTGGTGGCGTTCGTCGCGCTGAACCTGCTCGCCCAGCGCTTCGGCCACCTCCGCGCGAACGGCGGCCTCGACTACTACGCCGCGCTGCGCACCCCGCCCGCGGCGGTGGTGCTCGGGACGGCGGCGTCGTACGCGACGTTCGCCCTGCCGGGGACGGTCGTCACCGCCGTCACGGGCGCGCTGCTCTACGACCTCCCGCTCGGCGGCCTCTGGGTGCTCGCGCCGGCCGCGGTCGCCGGCGGCGCGGCGCTGGCCGGGGTCGGCGCGGCGATCGGGCTGCTCGCGCCGAAGCCCGAGGTGGCGACGGTGCTCGGCCAGCTCGGCATGACGGTCGTGCTGTTCCTCGGCCTGATCCGCCCCGAACGGATGCCCGCGCTGGTCCGCCCGCTGCTCGCCGCGGTGCCGAGCACGTACGCCGTCGACGCGCTGCGGGTGTCGTTCGCCCGGCCGTTCGACGGCGGGCGGGTGGCCTTCGACCTCGCCGTCTGCGTGGCCGTGGCGGTCGCCGCGCTGGCGGTGGCGGGCGCGGCGTTCCGGCGCGCCGTGGCCCGGTGAGCGAGGATGCGGGAGTGACCGAGTGGCCGCCGCCGAACGCCCCCGGCACCGACCTGCCGTACTTCGTCTCCGCCGACGAGCTCGCCCGTGGCTTCCGGCCCGTCATCGCGGAGCCGCCGGAGCAGCGCTGGCGCCGCCGCGGGCTGGCGTTCCTCGGGCCGGCGCTGCTGCTGCCGCTGCTCGGCGCTCCGGTCGCCCTGCTGTGGCGCGCGGTGACGCCCGTCGTCGGCATCGCGCGCACCGCGTCCGGCCCGCAGCCGACGGCGGGGGAGAGCGACCAGTTCTTCGCGATCGAGGGCTGGTTCGTGGTCGTCACGGTCGTCGTGGGGCTCGCCCTCGGCGCGGTCGCGTGGCGGCTGCTGCGCGGCCAGGGCCCGGCCGGCGCGATCGGCGTCGCGGTCGGCGGGCTCTGCGCGAGCGCCGTCACGGCGCTCGTCGGGTCGCGGCTGGTCGTGGACTCGTACATGCACGGCTTCTGCGGCCGGCCCGACCTGGACTGCCCGGTCTACGACGGCACGATGACGCTGCGCGCGCCGGGCGCGATCGTCGCGTGGCCGGTCGCGATGCTGGTGGCGTTCGCCGCGCTCACGCTCATCGCCGAGCGCGACTGAACGCCTCCGCGCCCGCCGCCGTCTCGCCGCTCGCGATCGTGGCCATGCCGTGCCGGTGCTCGTTGCGCAGCGCCTCGGCCAGCGGCAGGTCCCACCCCTCGTAGAGCGACGCGCGGTCGCCGCGCAGGCAGTGCGGCGGCAGCGCCGCCAGCTCGTGCGCCAGCGCCACCGCCTCCTCGACCGCGCGGCCCGGCGCGACCACCCGGTTGGCCAGCCCCCACGCCAGCGCCTCGTCGGCGGGCACCGCGCGGCCGGTCAGCACCATGTCGAGCGCGCGGCCCTGCCCGACGATCCGGGCGAGCCGTACGGTGCCGCCGTCGACCAGCGGCACGCCCCACCGGCGGCAGTACACGCCGAACACCGCGTCCGCCGCCGCGACCCGCAGGTCGCACCACAGCGCGAGCTCCAGGCCGCCGGCGACCGCGTGCCCCTCGACCGCCGCGACGACCGGCTTGGACAGCCGCAGCCGCGTCGGCCCCATCGGGCCCGGGCCGTCCTCGTCCAGCACCATCGGCACGCCGTCGCCGAGCGCCCTCAGGTCGGCGCCCGCGCAGAACGTGCCGCCCGCGCCCGCCAGCACGGCGGCCGCCGCCGCACCGTCGGCCTCGAACGCCTCGAACGCCTCCCGCAACGCCTGCGCGGTCGGCCCGTCGACGGCGTTGCGCCGCTCCGGGCGCTCGATGGTGACGACGCGCACCGGCCCGTCGTCGCGAATCGTCACGGTCTCCATGCGGCGCAGCCTAGGGTGCGGCCATGCGGCTCCGTCTCGCCCTCGCGACCCTGCTGATCGCGCTGCCTCTCGCGCCCGCGTCGGCGCAGCAGCCCGGTTACGGCGTCATCGCCTACACCCGCGACGCCGACGGTCCCGAGGGCCCGGCGGAGCCGGTCCTCTACGTCGCCTCCGCGGTGGACGGCTCGGGCGAGCAGCAGCTCACCAGCGGGGCGTTCCCGGCGCTGCGCGACTCCACCCTGGCGTTCTCGCGGCGGGCCGGCGGCGCGTGGCAGCTCTTCACCACGCGGCTCGACGGCACCGGCGGCGTCCGCCAGGTCACCCGGCTGCCGGACCGCGAGGGGGAGTTCGGCCCCGGCCGCTACGGCGTCGTCGGCAGCACCTGGTCGCCGGGCGGCAGCATGATCGCGGTACGACTCATGGAGGGGTCGACCACGACCCTCGGCCTCGTCCCGGCAGACGGGTCGGGCGAGCTGCGGCGGCTGGAGTTCGGGCACCTGTTCGGCAGCCGGATCGCGTGGCGCGACGACGACTCGCTGGCCGTCGGCACCGACGAGGGGCTGCGGCTCGTCACGGCGGCGGGCGCGGTGTCGCCGGTCAACGGCGCCGCGCAGGGCGACACCCCGGCCGTCTGGCTCGACGCCGACCAGCTCGTGGTCAACGGCACCGACGGCATCGCGGTCCTCGACGTCGCGGCGGGCACCAGGGAGCCGCTGCTGGCCGGCGCCACGGCCTGGGACTCCTACCTCTCGGTCGCGCTGCTCGCGACCCGCGGCAGCGAGCTGCTGCTGTCCAACCCCGGCGACGGCGCCGGCACCGAGCCGGCGGTGCTGGGCACGCTGCCCGGTCAGGTCGTCAACGTCATCGGCGACCGCGACAAGCCGTTGCTGGAGCTCGCCGGCGACACCGGCGAGCCGGCGGTCTACACGGGCGGCGAGACGCGCGGCGCGCCCATCACCCGGCTCGTCGCCGGCTCCGACGTCGCGGTGACCGACGCGCTGCGGATCGCCGACGTCGTCGTGCCCGGCGCGGCGTCGCCGGGCCCGACCGCCGCGCCCGCCGCGCCCGGCGCGGCGCCCGGCGCCACCCGCGCGCCCGGCCGGCTCGCCGCGGCGCCCGGTCCCGTGGACCCGCCGCCGGGCCGGAGCACGTTCAGCCACGCGCTGCCGTCGGCGAGCGAGGTGCCGCTCGACGCGCGGACGCTGCTCGTCAACGCGCTGCTGACCGCGTTGCTGATGGTGCTCATCGCGTTCCCGAGCGAGCTGTTCAACTCCACGCTGGAGAAGCACTACGACGAGGTGCGCGGCTGGTTCGGGCTGCGCCGCGAACGCCGCCGCGCGGCCGAGCGCCCGCGTGGCCAGCGGGTCGCCATGTTCCTCGGCTACGCCGCCGCGGCCGCGGTCCTCTACGCGCTGCTCGACCGCGACGCGGGGCTCGACGGGCGGACCGCGCGGCTGTGGTTCGGGCTGCTCGTCGGGATCGTCGTCGTGACGCTCACGTTCGGCGCGGCCGCGCTGCTGTACCACCGGCGCCGCGGGAGCCGCGGTGCCATCGAGGTGCTGCCGGGGACGCTGCTCGTCGCGGTCGCCTGCGTGGTCGTCTCGCGGCTCACCGAGTTCGAGCCCGGCTACGTGTACGGCATCGTCGGCGGCTACGCGTTCGCCAAGGCGCTGCCCGCCCGCGACGAGGGCCGCGCCGCCGTGCTGTCGGCGGGCTGGGTGCTCGCCGCCGCGCTGCTCGCCTGGCTCGTCTGGCAGCCGGTGAACGCCGCCGCCGAGGACGGCTCGGCCGGCCTGCCGCTCGGGCTGCTCGACACGACGCTCGCCGCGATCGCGATCGGCGGCGTGCAGGGGCTCGTCGTCGGGCTGCTGCCGTTGCGTTCGCTGCCGGGGCACGCGATCGCGCGGTGGGACCGGCGGGTGTGGGCGGCGGCGTACGGCCTCGTGCTGTTCGTGTTCCTGACGCTGCTGCTGCACCCGTCGAGCGGCTTCGGCGCGGACACGCACCCGGTGCCGTTCTTCACCTGGCTCGGGCTGTTCGTGGGGTTCGGCGCGGTGTCGGTGGCGTTCTGGGGGTACTTCGCGCGGCGGCCTAGTTCAGGCTGAACGGACCCTCGCTCGGCACGTCGTCGGGGGCGGCGTTGAGCAGCGCGGTCTCGCGGCGCAGCAGCGACAGCTCGCGGCGCAGCCGGGTGGCCGCGTCGGGCACGACGAGCAGCGCCTGCTTCTCCGGCAGGTCGAGGCGCATCGCCGCGGCGACGACCCACGACACGAGCGCGGCGTCGTCCTCCGGCAGCGCCGGCTCGGCGAACGGCTTGCCGGTCGACTCGCCGACCGCGACGCAGTACGTCCCGAACTCCGCGACGACGCGTTCGGTCAGCGTGCCGACCTCGCCGAGCTCGTCGGGGAGGTAGTCGACGGTGCCGCGCAGGTACGGGCGCGAGTCGTCCACGCCGTGCAGCACGAACCGCGGCCCGCCGAACGTCACGACGTCGAACCGGCCGTCCGCGTACTTGTCGACCCGACGCAGCTCGGCGACGCAGCCGACGTCGTGCAGCGAGTCGCGGTCGAAGTCCTCGCCGGCCTCCAGGCCGTGCCGCAGCGCGACGACGCCGAACCGCCGCGGCCCCGGCCCCTCGACCAGCTCGTCCAGCAGGATGCGGTAGCGCTCCTCGAACACGTGCAGCGGCAGCGGCACGCCCGGGAACAGCACGGTGTTGAGGGGGAACAGGGGGAGCAGGTCGGCGCTCACGCCGCCACCCTCCCACGCCACCCCCCACGCCACCTCCCACGCCGCCCGCCCCCGCTGAGGGCGCGACCGGGTCGCGATATCGACCACGGTCG